>JAEYYV010000233.1 GCA_023428295.1 Pseudomonadota bacterium | reverse complement strand
GACTTCTTCGCGGCGGACTTCGGTGCAGCGTTCTTCGCGGCGGGCTTCTTCGCGGTGGCCTTCGGTGCGGGCTTCTTCGCGGCGGACTTCTTCGCGGCGGACTTCTTCGCCGGCGCTGCTTTCTTGGTCGGCTTCGCTCTCTTCGCGGTCGCTGCCTTCTTCGTCTTGCCCTTCGCCTTCGTCTTGGCCATGGGCACATCGTTCCAGAACTAGCGGCGCAGATCGATGCGTCAGCGGCGTAGATCGAGGCGTCAGAGGCGCTTCTTTGGATCGGCTTCCCCGGCGCTTCTTCGCGCCAGCCTCCGTCCTGGTAGTGCTGGCCCGACGAGCGATCTCGGCGATGCCGCTGTCGACCGTGTTAGGGCACGAACTGGAGGCCGCCCGCGATGAACAGCCGGAACGTGTCGCGACTCGAGTCGAGCGGTGCGCCCAGCGCGAGGTACGGCTCGAAGCGCTCGCCCATGAACCGCATGGTAAACGCGAGGACATCGCGGAAGTCCTCGTTGCCGTTGAAGAACGACACGCTGTTCGCGAGCTCGAGGCTGAGCGCGACCGCGCCGAGATCGACACCACCGCCGAGGTTGAAGCGCAGCACGTGCGGATCGGTCTCCTCGAACGCGATGTCGAGGCCGACATCGAAGCGCAGGAACAGCTTGTCCGCGTAGATCAGCGGCGAGAAGCCGAGCCGCGCGTACCAGTTGCCCGTGATGTTCACGAAGTCCGTCGAGCGCGGCATGACGGAGGCCAAGCGCGTCGCGTACTCGTCGCGTCCGTCGGTGGCCGTGGGCAACGAGAGGCCGAGGCGGAACACGAACGAGAGCATCCGCGACTTCGTCACCACGTAGAGCCCGCCGAGCTCCGCGTTGGACAGCGAGGCGGCATCGTTGGGGATGTCGTCCGGCGGGACCGGATCCTCGTCGTCGGAGGGCGCGCCGAACGAGGCGCTCAGCGGCAGCGAGCCATAGATGCCGAGCCCCGAGCGCGTGATGTACTGGCCGTAGAGCTCGAGGCGAAGCGCGAGATCGTACGGCTCCTTGACGAAGGTCAGCCCCGCGTCGAGGGCGATCTTCGAGATGCCGTCGCCACGATCGAGCGTGGCCATGTCGGGTGCGCGCTGCGCGTAGGCGGAGCCGCCAGTCGCGCCGATCGCCAGAGTTACCGCGATGGCGATGCGTGTGATCCGGAGCATGTGACCTCCTTCGCGCAGCGTAACGCGACCTCCGATGTGGGTCGGTACGCGCGCAGTTCGTGATGCAAGCGCGATTACCTTCGCTCGTGCCCGCATTCGTGGATGTATCGTGCGCGCATGAAGCACCTCGCGTTCCCGCTGTCGCTCGTCTTCGCGTTCGCGTGTGGCGGGGCGACGCCCTCGACGACACCGAGCGCCTCCGAGACCGCCTCTCGGATCGCGCGCATCGAGAGTCGGCTCGGCCCCACGCGACAGGTCGTGGGCGAGGAGGTTCACTACTCGATCGCCGATCGCATGCGCGAGCTGAAGATCCCTGCGGTGAGCGTCGCGGTGTTCGACAACCACCAGATCGTGTGGGCCAAGGCCTACGGCTACGCGGACGTCGAGGGCAAGGTGCTCGCGTCGAGCGACACGCTGTTTCAAGCGGCCTCGATCAGCAAGCCCGTCAACGCGCTCGCGGTGATGCTCGCCGTCGCGGACGGAACGCTGCTGCCGCTCGATGCACCGATCAACGATCAGCTCACGAGCTGGAAGCTCCCCGCCAGCGAGCACACCACGTCGACGCCGGTGACGCTTCGCCACCTCCTCAGCCACACGGGGGGCACGACGGTCCACGGGTTCCCCGGCTATCGCGCCGGCACACCGCTGCCAACGACCGTGCAGATCCTCGACGGTGTTCCCCCCGCCAACTCGCGATCGGTGCGCGTCGACATCCCCCTCGGCACGTTTCGCTACTCGGGCGGCGGCACGACCATCGCGCAGCTCGCGCTCGTCGACCGCTCGAAGAAGCCGTACCCGGAGATCCTGAACGCGCGCGTGCTGCGTCCACTCGGCATGACGCACAGCACGTTCGAACAACCGCTTCCGGACCATCGCGCTGCGAGCGCGGCCACCGCGTACCTGACCGATGGAAGCGCGGTGCCGGGACGCTTCCACGTGTATCCAGAGCTGGCTGCCGCTGCTCTGTGGACAACGCCGAGCGACCTCGCGCGGTTCTTCGCCGAGGTCTCGCTCGCGCGCACAGGACGCTCGAAGGTCATCCCGAAGGCCGTCGCGATCGAGATGACCACGCGCGTCGGCGACGGCCCGACGGGCCTCGGCCCGTTCCTCGACGATCGCGGCGGCGCGATGTACTTCGGGCACAACGGTGGCAACGAGGGCTTTCGCTCGCTCGCGACCGCGAGCCTCGACAGCGGTCATGGCGTCGTCATCATGACCAACTCGGACAACGGCGCCGAGATCCTCGGCGAGATCGAGCAGGCCGTGTTCGCGGAGTACGGCTGGCCTGGCGCCGCCAAGCCGATCACGCGCGTCGCGATGAGCGACGACATGCTCGCGCGCTTCGTCGGCGTATATCCCGGCCGCGGCTTCTTGCCGGTCGTCCTCTCGATGCGCGATGGCAAGCTGATGTTCGGCCGGCCGCTCGGCACCGGCGTTGAGCTCGTCCCGACCGCGACCGACGCGGTCGAAGGCCTCGAGCAGGACACGTTCCGCGTGACCTCCGACGGCTCTCTCGCGATCACCGACCGCGCCGGCAAGACGATCGCGACGCTGCCGCGCCTGGACGCAGCGGTTCACCCGCTCGTCGAGCTCGCCGCCGGTCGGTTCGACGCCGCCGTGGCCGCGTGGAAGGCGAGCGCCGCGACGGACAGCGCGCGTGCGCGCACCGACGAGGAGCAGGCGAACCTGTTCGGCTACGAGCTGCTCACCGAGTCGCCCGCGGATGCGGTCCTCGTGCTGCGCCTCGTCGCGGCGGTGTTCCCCGACTCCGCGAACGCCCACGACAGCCTCGGCGAGGCGTACGTGCGCACGGGCGACACGGCGAAGGCGATCACCGAGTACGAAGCCGCGCTCGCGACGCTCGACGCAGATCCGCGGATCCCCGCGCCCGCCAAAGCGGCCGCTCGCGCGAACGCCGAGAAGCAGCTCGCCATGCTCCGCGCGAAGTAGGAGAGTCTGGCAGCCTGCAAGCGACTCCGCCCGGCGCGCCCGACGAGCGCCCGACGAGCAACCGCCTCGGTGCTTCGACCCGAACGCCGTGGCGGCGAACCCGCGACAGCTCCAGGCGCGTGCGCTACTTCGCGCGGTCCTCGCGCGAGCGTGGTGCAGGCGCACGCTCCGGCTCGACGGGCGCGGTCTCGTCGCCGGGACCATCCGGGCGGACCTCGCCCTTCTGTTGCTCTTCTTTCACGACGTTGTCGGCTTCCTTCTCGGGCAGCTTCGGTGCGGGCGTTGTCATGCACTCGAGCAGTGCAAAGAGCGTGACTGTTAGATCAGTGGCGCGCCTGTCGCGGCTTGCGCGTGCTCGCGCGTGATGCCCGGCGCGAGCTCGACGACGCGGAAGCCCTCCCCCGTCGGCTCGAACACGCCATGGTCGGTGACGACGAGCGAGACCACGCGCTGCGCGGTCAGCGGGTAGTCGCAGCGCTGGACGAGCTTGTGCTCTCCCTTCTTCGTCACGTGCTGCATCATGCAGATGAGACGGCGGCAGCCCGACGCGAGATCCATGGCGCCGCCGATGCCCATCACCTTGCCGCCGGGGACGGCCCAGTTCGCGAGGTCACCCGCGGCGGAGACTTGCATCGCGCCCATGATCGCGAGGTCGACGTGACCGCCGCGGATCATCGCGAACGAGTGCGCGGAGTCGAACGTGGATGCGCCGGGCAGCGCGGTGACCGTCTGCTTGCCCGCGTTGATCAGCTCGGCGTCCTCTTCACCTTCCCACGGAAACGGCCCCATGCCGAGGAGGCCGTTCTCCGAGTGAAGCCACGCGTGGCCCTCCGGCAGATAGTCGGCGACTTGGGTGGGGAGGCCGATGCCGAGGTTGACGATCGCGCCTTCAGGAATCTCGCGCGCTGCGCGGCGCGCCATGTCTTCGGTGGAGTACGGCATCAGGATCGCTTTCGTACGGTGCGGAACTCGATGACGTTCGCGTGCTCGGGGATGTGCACGATGCGGTGAACGAAGATGCCCGGGAGGTGCACGTCGTCGGGATCGATCGCGCCGTTGTCGACGAGATGATCGCACTCGACGATCGAGAGCTTCGCGGCGGACGCAGCGACCGGGTTGAAGTTGCGCGCCGTGCGGCGGAAGCGGAGGTTGCCGAAGCGATCGGCTTTGTGCGCGCGAACGAGCGCGACATCACCGGGCAGCGCGCGCTCGAGGATATAGCGACGGCCGTCGATCTCTTTCGTCTCCTTGCCATCCTCGACGACGGTGCCGACACCCGTCGGCGTGTAGAAGGCGGGGATGCCGGCGCCCGCGGCGCGCATGCGCTCGGCGAGCGTGCCCTGCGGCGTGATCTCGACGGCGACCTCGCCGGACGCCATGCGCGTGTGCAGGTCCTCGTTGCCACCGATGTAGCTGCAGATGACCTTGCGGATGATGCCGGCCTTGAGCCACGCGGCGAGGCCGATGCCCATCGTGCCCGCGTTGTTGGAGACGAGCGTCAGGTCGCGTACGCCGCGCTCGACGACGCCTTCGATCAGCGCCTCCGCGTTACCGCTGAGGCCAAAGCCGCCGCAGAGGATCGTCATGCCGTCGCGAAGCGGCTCGAGCGCTTGCGCGACCGAGTCGACGACCTTGCTGTTGTGGTTTGCCGTCACGTCGTTCCTCCAAACGCTGTTACCGCGGCGTCGCCGAAAGCGCGAATACCGCGGACCAAGGCTTCCTCGTCGATACACAAGGGCGGCGCGAAGATCGCCGTGCCGCGCTTGCCGTCGATGTGCAGCGACAGCTTGCGCGCGGCGACCTCGCGGTTCAGCGCGGCCCATTGCTCGAGCGTCGCGGTGCCGGGTTTGGGCGCGAACGCAGCGAGGAGACCGAGGCCGCGCGTGAACGACGGCACGGCGACGCGCGCCGCGACCGCGTCGAGCTCGCGCAGCAGCACGGGCCCGAGGCGCGCGCTGTTCGCGTAGCTCTGCTCGTCCTCGTACAGCTTCAGCGTCTCGAGCGCCGCGGCGCACGCGGTCGGGTGCGCGTAGTACGTGAGGCCGCACGCGAGGACGTTGGCGTCGAAGTGCTTCGCGACGCGCTCGTGAACGATCACCGCGCCGATCGTCGCGTAGCCCGACGCGAGTCCCTTCGCGACCGTGATCATGTCGGGCGTGATGCTCCAGTGCTGGAAGCCAAACGGCGTGCCGGTGCGACCAAAGCCCGTGAGCACCTCGTCGGCGACGAGCAACGCACCGTCGCGATCGCACGCAGCGCGCACCGTGGGCCAATAGTCGGGCGGTGGCACGTACGCGCCGTTCGCGCCGGGCACCGGCTCGAGGAACACCGCCGCCGTGGTGCGCGCACCCTCGGAGAGCATCGTCCTCTCGATCTCGCGCGCCATGCCGTGCGTGCACGTGTTGCCCGCGCGGTTGCCCATCGAGCACGCGTCGCACTCGCAGTCATGCACGTGCGTCACGCCGGGGATGAGCGGCTCCATCGGCGCGCGGCGCCAATCACCGGTCAGCGCGAGCGCGCCCATCGACGCGCCGTGATAGCTGCGGTACCGCGAGATCATCTTCAGGCGACCCGTGACCTGACGCGCGATCTTGATCGCGTTCTCGTTTGCCTCGGCGCCGCCGAGCGTGAAGAACACCTTGGAGAAGCCGGGGCCTGCCATCGCGAGCAGGCGCTCGGCGAGCTCGACCTTCGCCGGGTACACCGCGTTCGGCGCGCTGATGCAGAGCGTGTCTGCCTGCGCTTTGATCGCGTCGACGATGCGTTGCCGACCGTGACCCGCGTTGACCTGATAGCTGAGCGAGCCCAAGTCGAGCCAGCGCGAGCCATCGCCGAGCGTGAAGTACGCGCCGTCGCCACCTGCGAGCTCGAGCGGCTTCGCGGCGTTCTGCGCGGTCCACGTGAAGAAGAATGGGTACTCGCTCATAGCCGCCACTTCTCGGGCGCGACGTTATGAATGAAACCCTGCTGCGCGTAGAGCTCGCCCGTGTCGAGGTTCATCGCGATCGCACCGCACGTCGCGGCGCCGTGCGGGCTCTCCGGCGTCGCCATGTTCGTGTTGATCGATCGCGGCCAGCCGACCTCGCTGCCGAGGCGCGTCCACGCGTCGTCGAGATCGCGGATCTCTTCGCGCACGAGGTCTGCCTCGAGCCAGTTCATGCGGTCGTACGTGGTGCTCGTCGCCGGCACCTTGCTGCGCGCGATCACGTCCGGATCGAACGAGTGGTTCGTGTGACAGAACGAGCGCGGACGCCTGCCCTCCTCGTCGTGGGCGACATCGGTCTGCAAGATGACCTTGCGCCGCGTGCCGCTCGCCTCGATCGAGATCGCGTGCGTGCGATCGGCGACGAAGTAATGATGCCCCGATCCGATCGGGCTCGTCAGGATCACGTCGCGCGCTCTCATCGCGGTGGTCTGATGCAGCGCGCGCCGCACCATCGCGGGCCACACCACGCCGAGCGTCGCGTCCGTCGAGAACAGGTTGTTGATCGCCACGCCCACGCGCGCCGTGTTCATGCCCGCCATGCCCAAGCAGCCGGTCACGCTGAGCAGCGTCGCCGCCGGGCCGTGGCTCGACTCCGGGACGCGCAGCACCATCACGTACGGGATCGCCGTCGCGTGCATGTCCCACGTCTGCGCCACGATGCGCCCCGTGGGCGACTCGGCGAACAGCACGCTGCACCCATCGCCGCCCAAGCCCTCGGCGCCCGCGGACTGACCGTGCACGCTCGCGTCGTCCATGGTGGGCGCCGCGATCCACTTCGCGGGATCCGGATCGAGGTCGCGCAGATCCGTATAGTGGTTCGCGACCACGATCTCCTCGGGCGTCACGTTCGCGCCCTCGGCGATGCCGACGAGCTCGGCGTGAAGCCCCGCGTGATAGCGCTCGAGCACCGGCAGGTGCGCCGCCGCCGCCGCCAGCACCTGCTCGCGCGACGCGAAGCCGCCGACCTTGGTGCAGAGATAGATGCGGATCTGCGCGAGCGCGCCGACCTCGCCGCGAAACGACTCGCCGTGAATGCGCCCCCACTCGCGCGGCGACTTGCCCGCTGGCAGCTCGAGCACCCTCACGCGTGTCCGCCTACCGGACATTGTCCAACTCGTTGGACAAAAGTGGTGGATTTGACCAATTTCGCGACGAGTTGGGGTCGGACCCCAACCGCTGCCGAAAGTGGTGGATTTGACCAGGGGGGGATCATCGTCATCACGGGGGCGTTGCCGAGCCCGTGGGCTTCTCGGGGTTCGGCGGAACGCGCTCTGGGCGATCGAGGATGTCGAGAATCGAGCACTTGTCGGGGCCGACCGCGAGGTCCGCGGCGCGGCGGACGACCTTGATCGCGATCGGGTGCTTGTCGCGCGCGGCGCGGTTCCACATGTCGATCACGTTCTTGTTCCCGCCGTTCTGGAAGCCCCACGCGCGCTGCGTCTCGCGCCACTGATCGCGCGGCAGGTCGCCGACGCGGCAGTAGTCGCGCATGGCGAGCACGAGGTCCGGATGCGGCTCGGGCACCTTGCCCTCGTCGTTCTTCGCTTGGCAGGCGGCAAGCTCGAGGAGCACGCCGAGACCGGCGACGACGAGCGCGACCTTGGAGAGCGTGACCAGGTTGGACTCGTGGCGGTCGCTCATTTGATCTCCTGGAATGCTGCGCCGAGCGCCTTGGCGGCCGCGTCGATCTGATCGAGCGCGGGGATGACGCCGAGGCGTCCGTTCGGGAAGCGGCGCACGCGGAGCCCGCGCTGCTCGAGCGAGTCCGCGACTGTCTCTATACACATCTGACGCTG
>JAEYYV010000228.1 GCA_023428295.1 Pseudomonadota bacterium | reverse complement strand
AACGACGTCACCGTCGGCACGACCGCCGCGCGCCCGAGCACCGCACCGCTCACGTGGCCGCGTCCCACGAGACGCGCCGATCGCAGCGCCGTCGCGAGGCGCCGCTCGATCGCGAGCGTGATCGGCGCGCCGAGCGCCGTGGCGAGCGTGACCTCGTCCTGCGTGAACACGCGCCGTCGCCGCTGCATCACGAGCACGCCGATCACCGAGCCCGCGCCGATCAGCGGCACGCCGACGAACACGGGGAAGCGCTCCTCGCCGAGACCGGGCACCGCCTTGTACGCGATCTCTGCCGCTGCGTGGGCCGCCGACACGGGGCGCATGCACTCGGCGACGAGGCCGGTGATGCCCTCGCCGACGCCGAGCGTGGTGCCGATCGCGCCGGGTGCGAACCCGTGATTGCCGCGCATGATCAAGCGATCGTCCTCGCGCACGTAGACGCTAGCGATGTCCGCACCGGCGATCACGGCGAGCTCGTCGCACATCGCCGTCAGCATGGCTTCGAGCGGGCCATCGTGACCGGCCAGCTCGATCAGTCGCAGGATTCCATCGACGCCGGTCGCGCCGCGGTGGTGCACCAAGACCATCGGCTTCGGTTCGCGGGTCATGCTCCAGTAACGCATGGCCACGTTTCCGACGTGTTTCGCCCAGGCAAACGTCCGTGGCGTTACAGGCCCGTGCAGTGAAGCACGTCGCACACCTCGTTCACCGATCGCGCCGCGAACAGACGAGGGCGCAGCGATGCGAGCTGCTCGCCGAGCACGCGTGCGTGACGGCGCGCGGTGCCGATGCCGTTTCGCTCGCCGCGTAGCGCGACGTTCTCCGCGGTGATCATCGCGAACATCGCGCGCCGCTCTTCATCCGTCGGGCCCGCGATGCGTTCGCCGCGCAGCGCAGCGAGAGCTTCGCGAAACACCCACGGGTGATCGATCGCGCCGCGGCCGATCATCGCGGCAGCACATCCCGTCTCGTCGAGCGCGCGCACGACATCGTCCGCCGTCCGGACATCACCGTTGACCACGACGGGGATCGAGACCGCCTCGCGTGCGCGCCGAGCCCAGCTCCACTCCGCGGGACCTGCGTGACCGGCGAGCGCCGTGCGGCAGTGGATGGTGAGCGCGGCGACGCCGACGTCCTCGAGGCGCCGCGCGAGATCCACGATCGGCATGTCCGACTCGGGGCCCCATCCGATGCGCGTCTTCACCGTCACGGGTAACGCGACCGCGCGAACGATGGCGGCGGCCATCGCGATCATCGCCGCTGGATCGCGCAGCCATCCGGCTCCCGCGCCCTTGCTCGCGATGCGCGGGATCCAGCAGCCGCAATTGAGATCGAGGAACGCGGGTTCGGCGCGCTCGGCGATCTGCGCGGCGGCGAGCAAGCGCTCGGGATCCGCGCCGTAGATCTGGATCGCGGTGGGGCGATCGTCGGCCGCGAGCGACAGCTTGCGGCGAGCGATGCGCGAGTCGTGGAGGATCTGATCGACGTGCACGAACTCGGTCACGCACAGCTCGGCGCCCACGGTTCGACACGCGCGCCGAAATGCGGCATCGCTGACGTCCTCCATCGGAGCGAGGACGACCGGCGATCTCGCGAACAGCTCGCGCATGGACGCATCATTTACCTCCGCACTCCCTCCGGGAGCGCTTCGCACACGATGTTCATCGTGCTTGTCCTATTGTCTGCCCCGCGAGGATACTGGACAATCGTTCAGTGTACGCGCCGTTGTGGTGCAAATCGAACTTCTCCTTCTTGGAAGGCGGGAGCCACCCGGAGGAGCTGATCGAGGAAGCGCATCGCGTGGGCCTTCGTTCGCTGGCGATCACGGATCGCGACGGTGTCTACGGAATGGTTCGCGCACACGTGAAAGCACGCGAGCTCGGCGTGCACCTCATCTGCGGAGCGCAGGTCTCGATCGCGCCGTACGGCACGTCGCTCGTGTCCTCCCCCGTGTCGCTTCACTCCGAGGACTCGCACGTCGGACGCGGTCCTGGATGGGGCACGCACTCCGACGATCTCTCTGCACCGGCGGGCTCGCTCGGCCGGCGCGGTCGCACCAAGCGATCCAAGCCGCGCCAGGTCACGCTCGATGTCGCCGAGCCACCACCGACGACGCAGCTCGTGTTGCTCGCGCAAGATCGTGCGGGCTGGGCCAACATCACGCGCCTGCTCACGTCCGCGCGCCGGCGCTGCGACAAGGGCGACTCGCTCGCATCGTGGCGCGAGGTCTGCGCGAACGCGGCGAATGTCATCGCGCTGTGGGGTGGCGAGAACAGCGCTCTCGCCGCCGAAGCAGATCCGCCCGCGGCGCTCGTCGCAGATCTGCGCGACGCATTCGGCGATCGCTTGTTCGCGCTCCTCGCGCGTCACCGCCGCGCCGACGATGTCCCGCGGGAAGCTCGCTTGCGGCTCCGCGCACGCGCCGCGGGATTGCCGCTCGTCGCCGCCAACGAGGTGCTCTATCACTCGCGCGCACGCCGCCCGCTACAAGACGTGCTCACGTGCATCCGCTACGGCGTGACATTGGCCACCGCGGGCACGCGCATTCGCGGCAACGACGAATACGATCTGCGTGCGCCTCACGCGTTCTCGCGCCTCTACGCCGACGAGCCCGCTGCCGTCGCGCGCACGCTCGAGATCGCGCAGCGCTGCACGTTCGAGCTCGGCGCGCTGCGCTATCGCTATCCCTCCGAGCGCCTCCCCGACGGCTCGACGAGCGCCGACTACCTGCGCGCGCTCGTCGACGAAGGCGCCGATCGTCGCTACAGCGGCGACGTTCCGTCCAACGTGCGCCGCCAGCTCGACACCGAGCTCGCGCTGATCGAGGAGCTCGACTACCCGGGCTACTTCCTGACGATGTACGAGATCGTCGCGTACTGCCGGCGCAGAGACATCCTCTGCCAAGGCCGCGGCTCGGCGGCCAACTCCGCCGTCTGCTACTGCCTCGGCATCACGGCCGTCGATCCCGTTCGCATGGGCCTGCTCTTCGAGCGCTTCCTCTCGCGCGAGCGCGCGGAGCCGCCCGACATCGATCTCGACATCGAGCACGAACGTCGCGAGGAGGTCATCCAGCACGTCTATAGCGTCTACGGCCGCGATCACTCGGCGATGGTCTGCAACATCATTCGCTATCGCCCGCGCTCCGCGATCCGCGATGTCGGCAAAGCGCTCGGCATCCCCGAGACCGCACTCGATCGCGCCGCGAAGCATCTCTCGATGTACGGCCTGGTCGAGCCGCAAGCCCTCGAGCGCTCGGGTCTACGAGATCACGGCGCCACCGCGGTCGAGCACCTCGCGCGACTCTCCGACGAGATCCTCGAGTTCCCGCGGCACATCGGCATCCACCCGGGCGGCTTTCTCCTCGGCCACGAACCGGTGCACGACATCGTGCCGATCGAGAACGCGTCCATGCCGGGCCGCACCGTCATCCAGTGGGACAAAGACGATCTCGAGGATCTCGCGCTGTTCAAAGTGGATCTGCTCGGCCTCGGCGCGCTGCACCAGCTGCACCTCGGTCTCGATCTGCTCCGCCAACATCGCGGCATCGATCTCTCGATGGCGACCATTCCTGCCGAGGACGAGGCGACCTACGACATGATCTGCACGGCCGACACCGTCGGCACGTTCCAGATCGAGTCGCGCGCGCAGATGTCGATGCTGCCGCGCCTCCGGCCGCGCAACTTCTACGACCTCGTCGTCGAGGTCTCGCTCGTCCGCCCGGGCCCGATCTCCGGCGGCATGGTGCACCCGTACCTTCGCCGCCGCGCGGGGCTCGAGCCCGTCGTCTATCCGCACGCGTGTCTCGAGCCCGTGCTCGCAAAGACGCTCGGCGTGCCGCTGTTCCAAGAGCAGGTGATGAAGCTCGCCGTCGTCGCTGCGGACTACACGCCCGGCGAAGCAGATCAGCTCCGTCGAGACATGGCGGCGTGGCGACGCTCGGGGCGCATCGAGAAGCATCGCGATCGCCTGATCAGCGCGATGGAGAAGAAGGGCATCGTGCGCGAGTTCGGCGAGCGCGTGTTCGAGCAGATCCGCGGCTTCGGCGAGTACGGATTTCCCGAGAGTCACGCCGCGAGCTTCGCGCTCATCGCGTACGCGACGTGTTGGATGCGCAAGCACTACCTCGCCGAGTTCACGTGCTCGCTCCTCAACGCGCAGCCCATGGGCTTCTACTCGGCGGCGACGATCGTCGGCGATTCGCAGCGACACGGACTGCAGATCCGGCCCGTCGATGTCACGCGCAGCGCGTGGGATTGCACGATGGAGCCCGTCGACGACGACTTCGGCTTTGCCGTGCGCATGGGCCTTCGCTGGATCAAGGGCATGCAGATGGCGGATGGCGGGCGCATCGTGATGGCGCGCGAGGCGCGACCGTTCGAGAGCATCGAGGACTTCGTGCGTAGAGCGCACGTGCCAGCGCGCATGCACGCGACGCTCGCCGAGGCGGGAGCGTTGGATGCCTTCGGACATGCGACGCGGCGTGATGCGCTGTGGCAGGTGACAGGGTGGCTCGCGCGGCAGGACGACACGATGAGCCTCGGCGGTGACGTGAACGGCGCGGCCAGCTTCGAAAAGCTGTCGAAGCTCGACGAGATCTTCTGGGACTTCGCGACGAGCGATCACTCGACGCGCGGTCATCCGCTCGCACCGCTGCGAGGCGAGCTGCGAGCCAAGGGCTGGCCCGATGCGCGGACCGTGAGCAAGGGCAGGGATGGCGCGCGCGTGGACTACGTCGGCATCGTGATCTGCCGGCAGCAGCCGGGCACGGCGAGCGGCGTGGTGTTCATGACGCTCGAGGACGAGACCGGCTTCGTGAACCTCGTCGTGTGGCAGCAGGTGTTCGCGGACTACGCGCACGTGATCAAGACGACGTCGCTGATCGGCGTGAGTGGAAAGTTGCAGGTGCAGGAGGGCATCGTGCACCTCATCGCGGAGCGCGTGTGGGTGCCCGTGCTGTCCAGGCCCGTGGTCGAGGTCGAGAGTCGCGACTTTCACTGAGGGGAACCGCGCATGCGCTGGATCGCACAGGTGATCAGCGCGCTCGGATCGCCGCGGTTAGGTCCGCGAAACCTCGTCGACTTGCGTGGTCCAACGTTTGCTGTGTTCGTCGACACCATGTCCATCTTCGAAGTTCTCGGACGCCAGCAGCACCAGATCGAGGAGCTGATCGAGGACACCATCCAGCAGATGGCGAAGGGGCAGAAGGAGCTCGCGTTCGTCACGTTCCAGCTCCTGTCCAACAAGCTCGTCGCATGTATGCGCGCGGAGCACGCGGCGGTGTACCCGCGCCTCGAGCGCGAGGCGGGGCTCGTGACCGAGGTAGCGCAGGCCCGAGCGGAGCACGAAGCGATCGAAGAGGCGATCACGCGACTGCGGGTGGCGGGGCTGCGCCGGAGCGCGTGGCTCGTGGAGCTATCGAACCTGGCGCGCTTGGTCGAGCAGCACGCGGAGCTCGAGGAGTTCACGCTGTTTCCGATCGCGGCGCTCACGTTCAGCGCGGAGCAGCTCGCGGCGATCGGTCGAGAGTTCACGGCGGCGCTCGCCGTGGCATCGACCGTGGCCGACGCGGCGATCACGTACGAGACGGCGGAGTTCGAGCCGCTGCCGACGCGCGTCGTGCGCGTGACGCCCAAAGCCGCGTAGGCCTACTGTTGTTGCGCTGCTTTGCCGTCGATCGTCATGTTCGTGACGACCGCACCTTTCGCCGTGTCGCACTCTGCGCTGATCTTCAGCTTGTCGCCCGGGATCGTGTGCGTGACGGTCTTGTCGCCGACCTTCGCGCAGCCATGCGCTTCGAGTGACGCGTTGTTCTGACACGTGACCTTGAAGTCCCAGCAGACCTCGAACTCGACGCTGCCCTTGGTCCGATCGACCGTGCACTCGACGTTCGGGCCCTCGACGACCTTGCACACCACGTTCGCGGCAACGTCCTGCTTGCACGCGACAGCAGCCAGCGCGAGCCCGAGACACAGCAAGTGCTTCATCTGGCCAGCATACGCGTGTGCGCGCCGGAGTCGTCACGGGGACGCTCGATGTTTCCGTCCGGTCACAGGACGAGCGCGGTCCTGACAGATTGCGCTGCCAAGGTGCGCGCATGCTCCGACTCCGCTCGGGCATCGTGCTCGCGCTCCTCGTCGGTGTTGCGTACGCAGAGGACGCGCCTCGCGCCGCGGAGCCGCCGCCGGTCGAGCCTGCGCCCGCCGAACCAGCGCCTGCACCTGCGCTCGCCACCGGCGAACGCGATCGTCGCGTACTGGAACACGTTCGCGCTCGATGTCGATGGTTTCAGCTCGCGCGACCATTCGGCACGACGCTGACGGTCGACCACACGTACTTCCTCAAGGCGACGTCCGCCGCGGCGCTCTACGCGAACAACTTCGACTTCTTCGATCACGACGCGATGGCCGCCACGCCGACGATCGAGAACGATTGCGGCGGGCCGCCAGCCGCGCCCGGTGCATCGAACTGCTTCAACGAGCTAGCGGCGCTCACCGCCAACACGACGAATCACATCGACGCGGATCCGATGCTCACCAACCCGAAGGACGTCGCAGCGCCGAACTGGAAGCCGGCGGTCTCGTCCGTGCTCGCAGGATGCGGAGCTCCGCCGGCGGGCCTCGATACGACTGCGACGTTCTGCGGCGCGATCGGCGCTGTCGACTGCCCCGCGTCGAACTAACCCCAAGGATCGACGCGCGCGGCACGAAGCTAGGCCTTCTTCTTCGCGGCCGGCTTCTTCGTCTTCGCGGCCGGCTTCTTCGCGGCCGGCTTGTCGTCGGCGTCGGCCTTCGCGCCGCTGGCGAGCGCCTTCACCGCGTCGACGACCGCTTCCGCGTGGCCTTTCACGCTGACCTTGGGCCAGTGCTTGAACACCTTGCCCTCGGTGTCGATGACCACCGTCGAGCGAATGATGCCCTTCAGCTTCTTGCCGTACATCACCTTGTCGCCCCACGCCTCGTACGCTTCCATCACCTTGCCGTCGGGATCCGTGAGCAGCGGGAACGAGAGCTTGTACTTGTCGCGGAACTTGCAGTGCGACGCGATCGAGTCCTTGCTCACGCCGTACACGACGGCGCCGAGCTTCTTCAGCGCGGGGACCGCCGCCGAGAAGTCTTGCGCCTCGACGGTGCAGCCCGGCGTGTTGTCACGCGGATAGAAGTAGACGACGACGATCGTGCCCGCGTTGTCTGCGAGCTTGACCTTGGTGCCGTCGGACGAGTCGAGGTTGAACGCGGGTGCCTTCTTGCCAACTGCGAGCATGGCTTGCCGTACCACGGCTTGCTACGCTTGCGCGATGGCTCGCCTGGTCGCTGCTGCGCTGGCTCTCGCGATGATCGCCGCGTGTGGTGCGGGACGTGATCGCGGGCCCGCATGGCCCACGCGCACCGAGCCCGAGACCGACGGCGGCGAGAGCCTCGCGCCGCGAACGGCGACCTTCGTCGCGGCCTCCGAAGAGAAGAAGAAGGAGCCGGCGAAGGACGAGGACAAGAAGACCGAGACCAAGGCCGACGAGGTCAAGGCCACGGACAAGCCCGCCGCGACGACCGACACGAAGGCCACGACACCAGCTTCGACCGACGATGACGTGATCATCATCGACGACATCGTCATCGAGATCGACGACTGAAACGCAGAACGGGCCAGCCTCTCGGCCAGCCCGTTTCGGAGGTCGCGACGTATCCGCGCGCTAGAGGTTGATGCAACCCTGCGCGGCGCAGATGCAGAACGTGGGCTGCGTGGCCGGGAACATATAGCCCGTGGCCATGCACATCTCGTCGGTCGCTGCCGAGTCCCCCGACGTGATCGTGCGGTTCGTGTTGTTCACGTACGTGCAGGTGTACGTGAGCCTGTTGGCACCCGACGGATCGTCGAACGTGAAGAACGGCGCGGCCATCCACGTTTCAGCATCCGGGTGCTCCCAGTCTTCGCTCTGGAACGCGACCGCGCTGCTCGCCGGCATGCCGCTCTTGACCTCGGTCTTCACGGCTTGCTTGTGCGCGTGCGTCGACAGCATCCAGAACTTCATGTTCGCGGGCGTGGTGCACGTCTTGGTGGCGATGCCGCCGTTCTCGACGGACGGGGCGCCGCCGTTGGTTGCGGTCGGCTTGATCGAGAGGCCCGCGTTATAGGTGATGTACGCGGCCGTCGAGGTGTACGCCGCGTCTGCCGCGAGCGCCTCGGCGTTGAGCGTGACGTGAACCGTGAGCGGCTCGTCGGTCGCGTTCAGGTAGTGCATCTGGAAGAAGCCGGGGGTGTTCGGCTGGATGACCTGCGCGAGCGGTTTGCCTTCGCCGTCATCGAACGGAAGCTCGACGGTGGACTCGGGCGTCTGCGCCGCGTACGTCCACACGGGACGAGACTGCAGGCTCGAGCCTCCGCCGAAGCCACAGTTCTGCGCGGACACCGTTCCGGGCGGCATGAGATCCGTCGAGGTGGTGAACATGATCATGTGGTGGCTGCCGGGCGTCATCGACGACTGCCACTTCTTGATCGCCATCGCCTCGGTGTTCGGCGTGCGGAAGTACCAGCAGTACGTGATCTCCTGACCGGGCTCGATCACGATGTCCGCAGAGACGAGCTGGAAGCCGCGATCGGGCGGATCGATCATTCCGCTTCCGCTTCCGCTTCCACTGCCGCTTCCGCTGCCACTCCCATCGTCGTCGCCGGTGCCGACGCCATCAGTACCGCATGCAATCAACGAGACGAACGCGAAACAAAGGCCGAAGCTCTTGCGCATGTGACCCCCTAAGTCGTGGGCGAGCCTATCAACGTCTGCGGGTGGATCCACAGCATTATTGAACCCAAGTTCGGTTTTCGAAGCTTGCTGGTTCTGACCATCGATGATGCCCGAACCGATCAGACCAACCTATGCTCACATTCATGACGCGCTTCGACGTGGACCTGTTCGTACTCGGAGGCGGCTCGGGAGGTGTGCGTGCGGGTAGGGTGGCGGCCGAGCACGGTGCTCGCGTTGCGATCGCGGAAGCGGACCGCTGGGGCGGCACCTGTGTCATCCGCGGCTGCGTGCCAAAGAAGCTCCTGGTCTACGCGAGCGAGACCTCGCGCACACTCGAAGAAGCCCGACACAACGGGTGGACGATCGAGCCGGCCGCGCACGATTGGTCCGCGCTGATCGCTGCGAAGGATCGCGAGATCACGAGACTCTCGCAGGCGTATCGCAGCCGGCTCGAGAAGGCCGGTGCCCGCGTGCTCTCCGGGCGCGCGACGCTCGCCGACGCGCACACGATCGAGGTCAACGGCGAGCGCGTCACCGCCGCCAACATCTTGGTGGCGGTCGGTGGCAAGCCGAAGCGACCGGGTCCGGGGTGGATTACATCCGACGAAGCATTCCATCTGCCCGCGCTCCCGAAGCGCATCGCGATCCTCGGCGGCGGCTACATCGGCGTCGAGTTTGCTCACATCTTTCAGAACCTCGGAGCTTCCGTCACATTGATCCACCGCGACACGCACGTGCTCCGCGGTTGGGACCCTGACGTCCGCGAGCTCGTCACCGCGAACCTCCGGACGAACGGCATCGACGTCGTGCACTGCGACAAGCTCGAGACACGCGACGGCTGCAAGACGCTCGTCGCGGGCGATCGCGAGATCGAGACGGACCTCGCGATGGCCGCGATCGGTCGCGAGCCCTCCACCACGGACATCGGCCTCGTCGAAGCGGGCGTGACGCTCGATCATCGCAACGCGATCGTCGTCGACGAATACTCGCGCACGTCCGTTCCGCACATCTACGCTGTGGGCGACGCCACGGGCCGCGTCGCGTTAACGCCCGTCGCGATCCGCGAGGGCCACGCGGTCGCTGACACGCTGTTTGGCAATCGCCCGACACCGATCCATCACCACTCGATCCCGTCGGCAGTGTTCGGCCAGCCGCCCGCCGCGAGCGTCGGTCTCACCGAGCCGGGCGCGCATGCACAGGGCCACGATCTGCGTATCTTCCGCGCGAAGTTCCGCCCGATGCGCTACGCGCTCTCGGGACGCGACGAGCACGTGCTGATCAAGCTCGTCGTCGATCGCGCGACGGACAAGGTGCTCGGGCTCCACATGGTGGGCGCGGATGCACCGGAGATCGTCCAGACCGCAGCGATCGCGATCACGATGGGCGCGACCAAAGCGGACTTCGATCGCACCTGGGCCGTACATCCAACGACGGCCGAGGAGCTCGTTCTCCTCCGCTGACTCCGTGAATCAGGCGACGCGCGCCTGCGGGAGCTGACCCGGGACACCGCGATCGGCCGCCTTGTTCAGCTCGGCCTGGATCACGGCCATGCCGATCACCCCGAGGAGGAGGACGAGGATGAACGCGATCACTTGCGACATCTTCCCGCCGGTGACGTGCTCCACGCCGCCACACCACTTCCAGAAGTAATAGATGCTGGCGATCGGCACGATCAACAGCCACGAGGTCGGGATGTCCGCCCCCGACCGGACCATCTCGCCCTTCGTCTTGACCGTCCACACGAGCGTGTAGATACCGAGCGTGATGATCGACAGGATGATGACTGCAGCCACAGAACGTTTGGTCACGATGATTCTCCCTTGGCCTCACAGGCCGACAAGTCCCCGGACGTCGTTACTCCAGACCGAGTCGCATTCTCCCTTATGAGAGGCGGTCGCGGTAGTCACGATAGCCAAACCTACGATGCACGGTGATCCTCCGAGTCGCGGGATCATGCGTCGCGATCGACGGGTGGCGCACCCCGTTGAACGTCGTGGTCTTGACCATCGTGTAGTGGGCCATATCGAGGAACACGAGCTTGTCGCCAACTTGGAGCGGGCGGTCGAAGCTGTAGTCGCCGATCACGTCGCCCGCGAGGCACGTCATCCCACCGAGGCGGTAGGTGTGCGGTTTGGCGCCCGGATCGGCAGCATCGATGATCACGGGCCGGTACGGCATCTCGAGCACATCGGGCATGTGCGCGGTGGCGGAGGTATCGAGGATCGCGATGTCCATTCCGTTGTGGAAGGTGTCCATCACCGTGGTGACGAGGACGCCCGTGCCGAGAGCCACGGCCTCACCCGGCTCCAGGTAGACGGGGATGTCGTTCCAACGCGCGCGAAACTCTCGGATGATGCGAACGAGGCGCTCGCGATCGTAATCGGGACGCGTGATGTGATGGCCGCCTCCGAAGTTGACCCACTTGCGACCCGGGATGAATTCTCCGAATTTCTGCTCGAAGGCTGCGATCGCGCGCTCGAGGGCATCCGCGTTGACTTGGCAAAGCGTGTGGAAGTGCAGGCCATCGATGCCGTCGAGGTCGGCGGCCGTCACGTTCGCGCGCGTGGTGCCGAGGCGGCTGCAGGCGCCGGCAGGATCGTAGAGCGCGACCTCCACCTCTTGATGCTCGTGGTTGACGCGCAGGCCCACCGACTTACCGCCCGCGTGTTCGATCGCGGCGCGATGACGGCGCCACTGGTTGGGCGAGTTCAGGACGATATGATCTGCCAGCGTGAGCAGCTCGCGCATCTCGCCGTCGGAATAGGCGGGCGCGTAGGCGTGCACTTCGCCGCCGAGCTCTTCACGCGCGAGGCGCGCTTCGGCTACGGACGACGACGTGGCGCCGGCGAGGTACTTCTTCACGAGGTGGAACGTGGACCACTGCGCGAAGCCCTTGAGCGCGAGCAAGATCGTGCAGCCCGCGCGCTGTTGCACGTCGGCGAGGATTCTTAGATTTGCTTCGAGCGCGCCGAGATCCGTGATGAAGATCGGCGTCTCGACGTTCTCGATGTCGATCGCTCGCGCGACATCCGCGCCGAGCGAGGCTCCCGCCGACAACTACCGCTCTCCTTTGCGCGCGGAGCTCATCGCTCCTCCACGTGCCACGGGAGGCCGCGCTTGGCGACATCCTCGAGGAACGGATCGGGATCGAGTTGCTCCATGTTGAACACGCCCGCTCCCTTCCACTTGCCGGTCACCATCATCACGGCGCCGGTCACGGCGGGAACACCCGTCGTGTACGAGACGGCCTGCGCGCGCACCTCTTTGTACGTCTCTGCGTGATCGCAGATGTTGTAGATGAAGTAGCGCTTCTTCTGCCCGTTCTTGACGCCCTCGCAGAGGCAGCCGATCGATGTCTTGCCCGTGTAGTTCTGCGCGAGCGACGCCGGATCCGGCAGCAGCGCGCGGAGGAACTTGATCGGGACGATCTTCTGGCCGCCGAACTCCACCTCGTCGATGCGCGTGATGCCGATGTTCTGCATCACCTCGAGGTGCTTCAGGTACGCCTCGCCAAACGTCATCCAGAAGCGGATGCGCTTCAGGCCCTTCAGGTTCTTCGCGAGGCTCTCGAGCTCCTCGTGATAGAGGAGGAAGCTCTTGCGCTCGCCGACGCCCGGGTAGTCGAAGATCTTCGACACGCTGAGCGGATCGGTCTCCTTCCACTCGCCGTTCTCCCAGTAGCGACCGCGCGCCGTGATCTCGCGGATGTTGATCTCGGGGTTGAAGTTCGTCGCGAAGGCTTTGCCGTGCGAGCCGCCGTTGCAATCGACGATGTCGACGTAGTGGATCTCGTCGAGCAGGTGCTTCTGCACGTACGCGCAGAACACGTTGGTCACGCCGGGATCGAAGCCCGAGCCGAGCAGCGCCATGCGCCCCGCCTTGGCGAAGCGATCCTGGTACGCCCACTGCCACGAGTACTCGAACTTCGCGACGTCGGGCGGCTCGTAGTTCGCGGTGTCGAGGTAATCGACGCCCGCCTCGAGGCACGCATCCATGATGTGGAGGTCTTGGTACGGCAGCGCGACGTTGATGACCAGCTCGGGCTGGTAGTCGCGGAGGAGCTTGGTCAGCTCGGGCACGTTGTCGGCATCGACCTTGGCCGTGCCGATCGTGCGGCCGTGCATCTCTCGGATCTCCGCGGCGAGCTTCTGGACGGGCTCGATGCGGCGGCTAGCGAGCATGACCTCGGAGAAGGCGTGCTTCTCCATGGCGGCTTTGTGAGCGACGACGCCACCGACGCCACCGGCGCCGATGATGAGGACCTTCGACATGCGCTGCTCTTACCACGCCCGAGGTTATGAATCCGTCTTCGCCATGCGGAAGAGCAGCGTGCCGAGCTCGTTCGCGTCGAACCAGATGCCGTGGCTCTTCTTGCACATGTCGAGCGAGATCCCGAACGTCTGGAGCGGGTGCATGGGCTCGGTGCAGTCCGGGCACGCCATGGGAGACCGATCCTCGAGGACACCCTGGATCGTCACGGGCGCGGGCGGGTCCTGCATCGCGCTCGCCATCTCTTGCACGTGTGTCACGGGAAGCCACACCCCTCGGCAACCTTCGCACCCGCGCGCGGCGCCCGCTTGCACGAGCGGCGTACCGCAGCGCGGACAGCGATCGTTGTGATCGCGATACGTCACTTCTTCTCCGTGGCGAGCTTCGCGCGCACGCGCTCGAGCTCGGCTTGCTCTTTGGGTGGCAGAGTGGGGTAGGGCAGATCGAGCTGCTTCATGGTTTTCACGACGATCTCCGCGACCGTCTTGCGCATGTAAGACTTCGAATCGGCAGGGATCGCGTACCACGGCGCCCACGGCTTGCTCGTCGCTCGCAGCGCGTCTTGATACGCCGCCATGTAATCGTCCCATCGCGTGCTCTCGTCGTAGTCGCCCGCGTTGAACTTCCAGTTCGCGTCGGGATCGTTCATGCGATCCGCGAACCGCGCGTGCTGCTCTCTCTGCGAGACGTTCAAGAAGAACTTCAGCACCACGGTGCCGTTCCGCGCCCAGTGCTTCTCGGCAGCGTTGATCGATTCGAAGCGCTCCTCCCACAGATCCTCGAGCTTCTTCGGGCGATACGGGAGGCGCTGACCGTCGAGGAGCTGGGGGTGCACGCGAACCACGATCACCTCCTCGTAGTGCGAACGGTTCCACACGCCGATCCGGCCACGCTCGGGAAGCGAGCGCTGCACGCGCCACAGAAAGTCGTGATCGAGCTCTTCCGCGTTCGGCGCCTTGAACGCGAAGACCTGACAGCCGACGGGGTTCACGCCGGTGAGCACCGCGCGGATCGTGCCGTCTTTGCCCGCAGCGTCGAGCGCCTGAAAGATCAACAGCACGCTGTAGCGATCGTTCGCGTACAAGCGCTGCTGCAGCTCCGACAGCTCCTGCACCGTGGACTCGAGCGCTGCCTTGTTCGCGTCCTTCTTGCCGTCGTTGTCTGCTTTGGTCACGGCCTTCGCGATGGAGAACGAACCGTCGAACGGAACGAGGAACGGACTCTCGACGGGCTCGAACAAGATCGGCTTCGGCATCGCTCGGACGATAGCTGTCTCGGTGGGACAACTTGGATCGACGCGCACGAAATTGCGGTGCGAACCGGGCAATCCGGACGCCTCGGAGTATGGTGATCGCTCTATATGGCGACGACTCTTCCCGAGAAGCCCGAGCCCGTCACCAGCGAGGTTGCTCGCTATCACGAGGACGACAAGCTGGGTCCGCTCGGCGCGAAGGTCTCGGCGTTGTGGGATCCGATCGATCTGCGCAAGATGCTCGTTCGCGAGTTCAACGCGGGCGTGAACAAGGCCAAGGAAGCGGCATCGTCCGTGGACCAAAGCGCGACGATCGCGGTGCACGAAGCGCGCAAGGCGTTGCGCCGCGCACGCGCGGTGTTGTCGATGGTCGCGCCCGCGTTGCCCAAGGGCGAGCGACGCGCTGTGCGCACGGCGCTACAGGAAGCGCGGCGCTCGCTGTCCACGGCGCGCGATCACGCGGTCGCGCCCGAGACGCTCGGCAGCATCGCGCTGTCCGACGACGATCGCGCCACCGCGAAGCGCGTGCTCGACAACGCCGCCGAGGCGCTGCCGCCCACGCAAGAGCTGAAGCAACTGCTCGCCGAGGCAGCGACGCGCGCGGTCGCGCAAGCAGAAGCGCTCGAGGCCGCTTTGCCGCGCGAGCTGCCATGGAGCGTCGTGGTCGACGGCGTCAAGGAGGTCTACGCGCAGGCGCGCAAGGCTCGCCGGCGCGGCAAGACGTCGAAAGCGTGGTTCCACACGTGGCGCCGCCGCAGCAAGGAGCTCGTGTATCAGCTCGAGCTCCTCGCGGAGCACGCGGGCCAGCGCATGGGGGCGATCCACGACGAGCTCCAAGGCATCTCCAACACGCAATCGCCTGCGGTCGATCTGATCATGCTGCGAGAGTTCGTGAACACGTACGCGCATGGCATTCCGCCCGAGGCCGTGGAGCACCTGCGCGACTCGCTCGAGAGCTCGCTCGACGATCTGATCGCCACGGCGCGCGGTGCGGGTCGCGATCTGTACAGCCAACGCCCCAAGAAGTTCGCGAAGCGCCTCGCCAAGGCGATGAAGCGCGATCTCACGCCGCCCGACGAGGCGGATCTCTCTGTCGACCTCGCCGATTGACGTTTGAACAGACGACGTCTGGTCAAACGAAGTGAGCCTTGGGGTCAGGCGGGAGGTGGTGTGAGCGGTCGTGCGTGCACCGCGAAGTCGGTCTGCGTCTTCGCTCCTGCTTCGCCGCTCTTGATGAGCGCGCGCCGCAAGATCACCGGCGCGACGAGCTGATTCACGCCGAGCACCGACAGCATGATGATGGCCGCGTCCGGACCGAACGCTGGGAACGTGTTCTGGATGACCACGACGAACGCGAGCGTGAGGCCTGCTTGCGGCACGAGGCCCACCCACCCGTATGACTTCACCGCCGGTGAGGTGGCGCTCGTCGCGCCGATCCGCGCGCCAGCGAAGAACGACAGGCCGCGTGTGGCGGCGATGACGAGCACCGGCACGATCGTCCCCCACAGCGCGACGAGATCGAGCTTGAGGCCGGCGAGCGCGAACCAGACGAGGAACACGGGCAGCTGCGCGGACTCGAACTTCGCGAGCAGCGAGTGCGTGTCGGCGCGCGAGAAGTTCTCGAGCCAGATGCCCGCAGCGAGCATGACGACGAGCGGATCGAGGCGAACGCGCGAGCCGACCTCTGCAACGACAACACAGATCATCAGCGCGAACATCGCGCCGCCTTCCTTCACGGCCCGCACGAAGGCGCCGATCAGAACGCCGATCAGCACGCCGAACACCATCGAGCCGAGGAGCTCCCACGCGACGTGCGCGACCGTATCGACGACATCGACGCCACCACCGACGAACACGCCCGCGACCGCAGATGCGATCGCGTACAGCACGATCACGAACAAGTCCGCGACGACGACAGATGCGAGCATGGTCTGACTCAACGGTCCATCGGCCTTGGTCTCGGACAGGACGGCCATCACCACCGCGGGTGATTGCGGGATCAGCGCCACCGCGAGCAGCACGCACACCGAGAGGCTCTGCACGAACGTCATCGCGTCGAACATCGGCAGCAGCGGGCGGATCAAGAACAGCACGCCCGAGAGGACGACGATGCCGCCCAGCACGCTGAAGATCATGAGCCCGCGCAGCGTGCCCGCGAGCGGCCGCACCTTCTTCAAGTTCAGCTCGGCGCCGGCGGTCAATCCGAGGATGCAGCTCGCGACGCTGTTGACGATCTTCAGCGAGCCGGCCATGTCCGGCGTCACGAGCCCGAGCACCGCCGGGCCCGCGAGCACGCCGGCGAGCAAGTAGCCGGTGAGGCGAGGCAACCCGAGACGACTCACGAGCTTGCCGGCGAAGTACGCCGAGAGCAGCAGGAAGCCAAACGCGAGCTCCGTGCCGCCGGCCGACGAGGAGTCGAACGTGCTGGCTGCCTGCATGAGGCCCGCGACGGAGAGGAGGAGCAACAGCGGGATCACGGCTTGACCTCCGGCTCGTCGAGATCGTCGCGATACACCGGACCGCGATCGAGCTCGTCGATCGGCGGGCGCGCTGGCTCGTCGTCTCGCGGCGCGCTGCGATCGCGCGACGTGATCTGCACGAGGACCTCGGTGAGGATCGAGCCGCCGATCACCGTGGTGATGACCCACGCGAGTCCGGCGTCGACCTGTACGCTACCGACGCTGATCACGAGCGCGATCGAGAGGCCCGACATCGGCGCGACGAGCTGGCGATTGTCTGCGAAGCCGATCGGCAAGAGCGATCCGACCGCGGTGCGCGACGTCACCACGCCCGCATACTTTCCGACGACACGGCACACCACGAACAGCGGCACGAGCGCCCACCCACGCCAATCGGCCACGTTCCACACCGCGCCCGCGACAATGAGGAACATCATGTGAACCGGACGCTCGAGGTGGCGCAGGATCTTGAAGATGTTCTCGCGCTGATCGTTGGGGAAGTTCGTGACGAGCACGCCCGCGAGGAAGCAGATCACGATCGGCGACAGCATCATGTGCGAGGCAATGCCCGAGGCGAACGCGATACCGCCGAGCACCACGGCGAGGAACTCCGCGTTGGATTGCGGCAAGCGAACCATCGCGAAGATCACCGCGCCGATCGCGACGCCGAGTCCGATCGCGACGAACAGCCACGCGGTGCTCGGGATCTCCCACGTGCTGTGCGTGTCGATGCGGAAGTACGCCGTGATGAACAACAGCCCGATCACGCCGACGAGCTCGTCGAGCTGTCCGAGCAGCACGTCGACGCTGCGGCCTTCATGCCACGTGCGGTTCGCGAACCCGCGGAACTTACGCGGCGCGGTCATGGCGGCAGCCGTCCCGAGGAGGATCACGTCGCGCCACACCGCGGGATCGCGCCAGTCTTGACCGAACGCGATCATGACGGCGCCGCAGCCGGCGACCGTGATTCCGAACGGACCGAGGGCTTCGACGAGGATCAGATACGCGGTGCCCTTGGGCACGCGGTCGAGCACGCGGATGTCGAGCTGCGCTCCGATGATGAAGCCGATCCAACCGAGGCCGAACTGGAGCAGCGGTCGCAATCGCTCGATGACGCCGGCATTGAGAATTCCGACATCGTCACTCGCCGCGACGAGCCCGAGCGCGACAAACGGAAAGCCTGCGGTGATCACGCCGCTGATGCCGAGCCGCTCCCAGAAGCGCGTCACGCGGCGATGTCCGCCGAGGTACGCGAGCACGAGCAGCACGATCAGGCCGACGATGACCTTGAGCGCGAACACCGTATTCTCCGTCGCGTCGATCGGCGCGGGCGCCGACGGGTCCGGGAGGAGGTGCGGCGGGATGATGATGACCGGTGCGCTCATGGTGCGGCGACGAGGGTGTCGAAGGTACTGGTTAGCTCGCGGTTGTCGCTACACTCGGCGAGTGTCGCGCTTCTCGCGATCGACTTCGCGGCGGCGTCGAAGCGATCCGCCAGCGGCTGCAGCGCATCCCGCAACGCTCGCGCGCGTCCGGTGTGCAGCACCTTCGCGTTTGCGGCGACGACGTCCGCGTAGCCCGGCTGCATCGCGCGAAGCGTGGCGGTCGCTTTGGCGCAGTCCGCGCCTGCGCTCGAGAACGCGGTCGCGATCTCCTCGTACATCGCGACCGAGCGATCCGCGAGGCGAGGCAGATCTTCGTCGAGCGGCAACACCACGGGGGCCGCATCGGGCGCGACGAGTGCCGCGTCGTGCGGGACCTCGGGCGTCTCGGGGGCCGGTGCGGGCTTGGGACACGCCGCGAGCGCGAGCGCGAGGAGGATCGCGCAGAGCCGTGTCATGCGCGCATCGTCGCACGCTGATTCCACGCGTGCCACAGGCGGGGCGTTGTTGAATTGTGAAGCTCAGAGCGTGGGCATCACGAGCATCTGCTCGCGCACTGCCCGATCGTGGGTGCACGCGGGGTTCTCGGTGAGGTCTCGGTCCATCGCAGCATCGCGCTGCTTGCCGATCTCGTCGTACGCGCGCAGGTGCGCCGTGAGCTCTTTGGCGAGCGCTGGATCCTTCTGCGCGTCATGCGCGCGCTCGAAGCTCTGCCGCATGCGCGCGAACAGCACCTTCAGCTCGGCGGCCATCTGCGGACAATCGCCGCGCAGGTCGTGAATGATCCGCGCGAGCTCGGCGGACTCGGCGTCGATCTCCGCGGCGAGCTCCTTCATGCCCGCCGGCGAGCGAGGCTTCTGCGCTCCGCCACACGCGGTGGCGACCAGCATCACGAGCACCGCGCATCTCATCGCGCGCACGGTCAGTTCGCGAGCTCTCTCACCGTGGCCGCCTCGTCGACGGTGGAGAAGCGGCCGCGATCGTCTTTCACGACGCGCCCCATCGCCACGTTCGGATCGTGCGTGAAGAACAAGCGACCGTTGCGTGCGACGAGATCCGTCAACAGCGATGTCTTCTCGTCGATGAGCAGCTCGGGATAGCGGTCGTAGCCCATCGTGATCGGCGCGTGCACCCACGCTTTGCCCGGGATGAGATCCGCAGCGAACACGACGGGACCATCCGGCATCTCGACCTCGGTGAGCAGAAGACCGGGTGTGTGGCCGGAGCTGCGATGAAAGCGATAGCCGCTGCCGAGCGCCGTCGCGCGATCACTCGCAGCGAGCTCGAGACGACCACTCGCCGCGAGCAGGTTCGTGAGACCCGGGATGAACGACGCGCGATCGCGAGCGTGCGGAGCCACAGCGCGTTGCCACGCTTCTGCACCCACGACGTACGTCGCGTTCGGGAACACGAGCTGCGGTTGCGCACCAGGTGCGAACGCCGTGAGGGCGCCGCCTGCGTGATCGAAGTGCAAGTGCGAGAGCACCACGACATCGATCTGCTCGGGGCGAAGTCCCACCGCGGCGAGCGATGCGAGCAGCACGTGCGAGTCTTCGATGACGCCGTACCGCTCGCGCATCGAGGGATCGAAGAACGCGCCGATGCCCGTCTCGAGCAGCACGTTCTTCTTCGCGTCGCGAACGAGCAAGCAACGACACGCGAGGGGGATGCGGTTCTGCGCGTCCGGCGCGATCCACGTTTCCCACATCGCCCTGGGCGCGTTGCCAAACATCGCGCCTCCATCCAGCCGCTGGGAGTTTCCGAGCACCGAGGTCAGCGTTCGCACGTCCCGTCCTTACCACGCGCGGGCATTCTGGCTGATCGATCAGCCGGCAACGGACCTCTTTGTCCCCACGCTCGCCGGCTACTGCCGACGCCATGCGTCATTCGTAACACTTCGTAATGTCGTAGGAACTCGCAGGTCGTGCAGCGGTTTTCGCGTGGCACGACGGCTGCTCATGGGCAACGCATCCACCCCTGACTCCAGGTGCCCACCATGCGCAATCGCCTCCTCGCAACTCTCGGTCTGTCCCTCCTCTCTTCGCTCGCGGTGACCGCGTGCGCCACCGATGAAGGTGGCGACGAGTGCATGCCCGGCGACATCGATTGCGCGCCTCCCTCCTCGGACGGAGGCAAGGGCGATGGCTTCGACTACAAGAACAGCCCGGAGCGCATGTCGCAGCGCCTCGAGTACAAGCTGTCCGCGCTGCCGAAGAAGGGCTCGCTGAAGACGGCGGTCTGGAAGGCGCGCTACCCGGGCGCGAAGCCGGGCATTCCGGTCGCGTGGGCCGACACGTACTGGCCGACCGCGGATGGCTCGCACAACAAGCGCTGGCAGGGTGCGAGCGTGAAGTCGCCGCTCGAGAAGTACGATCAAGCATTCAACAACGCAGCTGGCTGCGCGACACAACCCGCGTCGGTGTGTGGCACCGGCGCGAAGGCGAAGTGGGACGAGTACTACACGTGCGCCGGCCCCGCCGCGAAGTGGCAGAGCAAGTCGTTCCAGAACGCCGGCAAGATGCACGACGGCATCGACAACAACGGCAAGGACGGCATCGACGAGTGCCATGGCTCGGACGGCAACGACGGCGTCGCGACGTGGTGGGGCACCTGCCACGCGTGGTCGCCCGCCGCGCTCATGGAGCCGGAGCCGCAGCACTCCGTCACGGTCGACGGCGTGGAGTTCACCGCCGGTGACATCAAGGCGCTCATCCAGAACGTGTACGACTCCACTAGCGCCGTGATGCTCGGCGGTCGCTGCAACGCCGAAGAGATCACGCACGACGTGAACGGCTCGGCCAACGACGACTGCTCGGACGTGAACCCCGGCTCGCTGCACGTCATCCTCACCAACTTCCTCGGCATCGCGCAGCTGCCGCTCGTCGAGGATCGCACCGCGAACTACGAGGTGTGGAACCAGCCGGTCCTCGGCTACGAGATCACGAAGCAAGCGGAGATCTCGAAGACCAAGGCGAACGAGTGCGTCGGCTCCTCGGGCTCGACGTGGAAGTACAACACCAACGCGAAGAAGCTGTACGAAGTTCGCGTGACGGTGACCTACCTCTCCGAGTCCGGCGCATCGAACCGTCCGCACGGCTTCGAGAACAACACCTCCGAGGACGATTACCACTACATCCTCGAGCTCAACGATGCGGGCAAGGTCATCGGCGGTCGCTACTGCACCGACTCGACGAACTCGCACATCGACTTCCTGTGGTCGCCGACCGGCACGAACCGCCCGAACAACCCCGGCGTCAACCTCAGCAAGGTCAAGGAGCTCATCGCCAAGTCGGTCGCGCCCGAGAGCAGCGGCGGCGGCGGTACTGGCCCCGCGCGCGAGTTCGCCGCGACGCCCGACGCGTCGATCCCGGATAACAACAGCACCGGCGTCACCGTCGATGTTCCGGTCACCGGCGTCGAAGGCTCGGTCGGTCTCACCGCGAACGTGAAGATCACGCACACGTACCGCGGCGACCTGAAGGTCACGCTGCTCAAGGACGGCGTCGAGAAGAAGGTGCTCCACAACAACGAAGGTGGCGGCGCGGACAACCTCGACGTCACGGTCACGCTCTCGGCGTCCGAAGTCGGCGCGGCGAACGGTCGCTGGCAGGTGAAGGTCGTCGACAGCGCGGCCCTCGACACCGGCAAGGTCGATAGCATCAAGCTCGTCTTCCAATAAGCAGTACCGATCACCACTAGCCTGGCTTTCACGCGCCCGCCGAGCCCTCGGTGGGCGTCGTTGTATTCGGCTACGAGGTGCGAGCGCGGCGTCGGCTCGAGAGCATCGCGACGAGCGCCGCGAGGAGCAGCGATGACGTTCTCGCGTTGCCGCTCGTGTCACAGCAGCCGCCCGGATCGGTCGGCGAGGTGACGACATCGTCATGCACGCCGATTCCTGCGTCGTCGCCCGGTGGCGTGGTGGTCGAGCAGGCGCCGAGCGAGTGCTCGACCGCGCCGAG
>JAEYYV010000209.1 GCA_023428295.1 Pseudomonadota bacterium | reverse complement strand
CACCTGCGCGGCGGTGTCGACGACGGCCTTGGCGACGAGATCGGCGTGCGTGTCGCGCAACAGCAGGATCGCGGTGGCGCGCACGTCGGGATCCGCGTCGCCGAACAGCGCTTGTAGCGACGCGACCGGGAGCGCGGGCGCGACCGCGATGCGAACCTCGGGCGCGGTGTCCTGCGCGGCATCCACGATGACCACGCCGTGCGCGGCGAGCGCGGCGATCGCACGCGCGCGCACGAGGCGATCGCGATCCTTGGTCAGCTCGCGCAAGCGCTTGTCGAGCGCGGTGCGATCACGCGTGGCGGACACCTCGTCGCGATCGACGGCGAGCGATCCGAACTGGCGGCTCGCGGCATCGGCGCACGTGGCGCGAACGGTGGCGTCGCCGTCGCGGAGGCCGCGCGCGATCACGGCCCTGCCCTTCTGCGATGCACCGAGCGGCTGCGCGGCACACACGGCCGCGCGCGTGCGAGCGTCGCCGTTGGCGAACCACTCGGCGAAGCGCGCGTCGACCGGCGAAGCGACGCCGGCGAAGACGATCGCGTGCGCGTGAAGCGCGGTGATCGGCGGCGGGGCGACGAGCGCGTCGGTAACGAGCTTCTTCGCGCGATCGGCAGCGCCGAGATCGACGAGCGCGGCGGCCTCGGCGAGCGCGATCTTCGGGTAGTGGCGCAGGTCGTTCGCGAGCAGCGCGGCGATCTTCTCGACGGACTCCTTGTCGCCGAGCTCCGCGAGCGCGGTGGTGGCGGCGAGGCGCAGCTCGCTGTCGGCGGTGACGCTCAACAGGCCGCGGAGTTGCGGCGCGAGCTCCATGACCTTCGCCCGGCCGATCGCTTCGATCGCGAAGGCGCGCGAGCCACCTGCACCGCCGAGCGCCTCGCGCAGTGACTCGATCATGACGAGCCGCGTGGCGTCGTTGCGCGGTGCACCTGCGGGCTCGATGGCGGTGCGGCGAGCCGCGCGGGCGAGCTCGCCGTCCGCGAGGAGACGCTGCGTGACGTCGCCGATCGGCATGCGACGCATGATGACCTGCGCGGTTGCCGGTCCGGCTTGGCGAACATCGCGCGCGAAGATCCACTCGATGTACACGCGATCATCGTCGGAGAGCAGCACGGGCGGCGGAGGATCCACGGTCCGCGCATCGCGCACGACGCCGGTCGCCGCGCGATCGAAGTCGCCGTTGCCGCTGCCCGCGATCGCCGCGAGCGTGACCGCGCCACGGCGATCCACGGCGAGCGTGAGCGTCGAGGACAGCCGCGCGTTGTTGAGCTCGTGATCGATCGGCAGCCGCAGCCGGCAGTCCTCGAGGAACTGGCCCCAGTTCGGCTGGAGGTGCGTCGCGACGTGCGTGAGGTACGCCGCGCCCGTCGTGCTGGCGTCGATCGCCGGTGGCGACGGCAATCGCGCGGGTCGCGGAACGACCTCGACAGCCTTGGGCGCCGGGCCACAACCGACCACGACCACCGCCACGGCGAGCGCGCGAAGCATCGCGCCTAGCGTGCCACGATCAGATGTCGGACGGCACGCCCGCGTCGGCCGGCGTATCGAACGTCAGCGTCGGGTTGAACAGCCCCGCGCCGACGAACGTGTCGAACGTGTGATCGCCGAGCACCTCGTCCGCGTCGTTCTTCCCGATGACGTGCAGTGTCGCCGGGCCCCACGGAACGGACATCACGGTGATCGGCATCGCCGTGCTCGGAACGCACGCGTAGTCCGTGGTGCCGTTCAGCGTCTGTCCCGCCGGGTTGGTCGTCATTTGCGTGACGACGACGCCCTGCACGGTCAGCGTCAACCGGTGCTGCGTGACGATCTCCGGCGTGACGTTGGTCGCCGCGGGATCGCACGACATGCCCTTCCACGTCAGCTTGAACAGGAACTGTCCGGTGTACGTGTTGGCCCACGACTCGAACTGCACGTTGACGCTGACCTCGGTGCGATTGCCCGGCCCTGCCGCCGCGACCATCCCATGGCCTTCCATGCCGGGCTTGATGAGCGGATTGCCACCCGCGTCGAGCGGCGTGACGATCACGTTGTAGTTCTGGACCGGCAGATCGCTGAACGTCGCCTGCGCTTCCGAGCACGGAGCATCGCGGACGTCGTACACCGATGCGTCCTCGACGCCGACCACCTCGACGCGCACCGTCGCCACCGAGAGCTCCGAGCACGTATCGCTGTCGAAGCCCGTCTCCGGGTAGTGGTTGAACTTGAACTTCACGATCGTGTTGCCCGGCAGCGTGCAGTTGCCCGTCGGACACACGGGCGGGCCGTCATCGCCGCACGACACCGCGAACGCGAACAGCGCCGCGCTCGCGATCGCGAACCGAGTGCGAACCGATGCCGCCATTACGCGGATGCCTCACCGCGGACGTGCAGCCCGAGGTGGCGACGCACCGTGAAGTACTGCTCGCTCACGGAGTACGCGAGGAGGTCGCGCAGACGGTCCTTGACCGACAGGTTCGACATGGCCGCGCCTTCGGTGGCGATCGCCTTGGCCGCCGTCTCGAGGTCGTTCGCGACGATGAAGCCCACGCGGTTCGCGGTGAGATCCGTCGCCGTGCGCCACGACGAGATGAGGCCGTTGCCGAGACGTCCCGACAGCTTGCTCGACAGCTCGCCGACCTGCTCGAGGAGCGGAACGGGAACCTGCGACTTCAGCTGACCCGCGAGCTTCTTCGTGTCCTCGTTGGCCGTCTCGATGAGCGAGTGACCGTCGTGCGTCTGCACGCGCGCGCCGCTCGCGAGCACCGACGCTGCGAACGCAGCCTCGAGCTTGGGCAGCGTGCCGACCGCGAGCGTCACGAAGCGCTCGGGGCGAAGATACGCGATGCGTTTGCCGACCTCGAAGGCGAGCTCGCGCTCGTCCGTCTTGCCGATCTGCGGAGCACCGACGAGCAGCGACGGCACGAGGCGCTGGCGCTCGGCGCCGAGGCCAACCGTGTTGGCGACGCGGAGGCCATCACCCTGCTCTTGCAGCCACACCATCGGCGCCGGATCGATCGCGAGCACGCCGGAGACGTACTTGACGATGCGGCTGACCGTGCGGCCATCACGCTCGAGATCCGCTCGCCCATCGGGCGCGAGACCGAACGCGGTGACCGGCTGCGCCGAACCCGCCGCGAGTGCGCCGAGCGTCGACGAGAAGATCGCACCGACGTGGCGATCTTCCTTGGGGTGGATGATGGCCTTCTGCCACAGCTCTTCCGTCAGGCGGCGAGCCGCCGGCGTGAACTGCAGCGGACGAAGCTGCTGATACAGCATCTTCTCTTCGTCGGACGCCGCGCCGAGGAACACGAGCGCCTGCGCGACGCAGAACGCCTTGTCGAGCTCGTGCTCCGCGCGATAGAGCGACGCGAGCGCCTTGTACAGCTCCGCGCGATCCGGCGCGTGGCCGAGGAGGAACTGCAGCTCCGCGATCGCCTCGGGACGGCGCGACTCGCCCGCCTCGAGGTAGAGATCCGCGAGCTGCTCGTGGCGCTGCACGTCGTCGGGTGCGAGCTCGCACGCGACTTGGTACGCCTCGGTCGCGGCCTCGGTGTCACCGAGGTGGTCGAGGCAGATGTCGCCGAGGCGAGTCCACAGCTCGAGCATACGATCCGGCGACGCGTCCTCACCCATGCGCTTCAGCTGACGCCGGTACGCACGCGCGAGGTTCTTCCAGTCCTTCTTCTCCGCGAGCAGCGCGTCGATCGCGTCGAACGCCTTGGGCGTGAACGGCGCGTCGTCGAGAGCCGCGTTGAAGCGATCCACCGCGAGGTCCGTGTCGCGCAGCTCGTCGCGCGCGATGACGGCGGCCGTGTAGTGGAAGCGAGCGCGGCGATCCTGCGAGGTCTCCTGCGCGCTCAGGTGATCGAGCGCGTCGATCGCCTTCTTCCAGCTCTTCTGCTCGGTGTACGCCTCGAGGAGCTTGTGCAGCAGCACGCGCGAGCTCGGCGCGAGCTTGACGCCCTCTTGGTACGCGTCGACCGCTCCGTTCACATCCTTGATGCGCTCGGAGTAGATGTCGCCGATCTCCTCGAACAGCTTCGCGCGGCGCGCTTCGTTGCTCGAGTCCGACTTGGCGGTCGCATCGATCTGCGCGCGCTTCGCGTCGGCCACCATCTTCCACTCGCCGCGCTGACCGCCGAGCTCGACGAGCGCTTCGAGCGTTGGCTCGTGCAGCGGCTCCTTCTCGAGCGCGCGGCGGAAGTTTGCCTCCGCCTTGCGATCATCGCCCTGCGCGCGCGAGACAACGCCGAGCCGGTACCAGATGTCCGAGACCTGCGCGTCGGTGATGTTCGTGCGGTGGCGCGCGAGGATCTCGCGATAGCGCTTGTCGACTTCCTTCCACTGCTCGACCGCCTCTTCGCTGCCCTCGTTGGCCTTGGCCTCGAGCATCAGCACGGCGGCGAGACCGATCGCAGCTTCGAGCGACTCCGGCATCGCCTCGACGGCGCGGCGGTAGTGCGTCGCGGCCTTCTCGGTGCGGTGCAGCTGCTCGTACGCCTTACCGAGCTGCGCCTCGCGATGGCTGCGCTCGGTCTTGTCGAGGCCCTCTGCCTTGCGCGCGAGCATCTCGAGCACGGGCAGCGCGTCGTCCCACCGCTTCGCAGCGACGAGCTGATCGGCCACCTTCTGGCCCGCGGCCACGTGATCCGGATCGAGCTTGAGCACGCGCTCGTACAGCTCGAGCGCCTTCGACGCGTCCTTCAGCTGGACCTCGGCGAGCTGCGCTGCCTTGTACAGGTGCTCGACGCGCTCGAGGCGGTTGCTCGACGCTGCTTCGGCGCGGAGCAAGAGCTCGACGGCCTGCGCGGTGTTGCCGCGCGACTCGTGCACCTTGGCCAGCGCGGCGAGCGCCGCGTAGCTCTCCGCGTCGATCGCGAGCGCCTTGTCGAGGTGACGCTGCGCGACCTCGGGATCGCGCATCTGCTCGAACGCGATCTTGCCGGCCTCGGCGAGGAGCGATGCGCCCTTGTCACCCTCGAGCGCGGCGTGGCGCACGAGCATGTCGACGGCGCGATCGGATTGCTCCGTCTTGGTGTAGAGACGCGGCAGCGCCGCGAGCGCGGTGCGGTTCTCTTCCTCGATCGCGAGCACGTTCAGGTGGCTCTCGATCGCCTTGACGGCATCGTCGAGCTTGGTCTCGTACGTCTTCGCGGCAGCGAGATGGATCTCGACGCGCTGGCCGGGCGTGCGCGCCGCGGCGATGTGGCGCGCGTACGCGTTGGCCAGCTTGGACCAATCGCCCTGCGACTCGAGCACGCGCTCGAGGCCGCGATACGCGTCGTCCGCGTTCGGATCCGCTGCGAGCAGCTTCTCGTACGCGTCGCCCGCGCGCGCGGGCTCGCGATCCTCGAGCTCCGCGGCGAGCTTGCGCAGCGTCGCGAGCTTCTCGCCCTCGGGCGCGACGGACGCGAGGCGCTCCATCGTGCGGAGGTAATCGTCCGTGCGGCCCGTCTTGTCGTACAGATCGACGAGCGACTTCAGCGCGGTCACGTCGCTGCCGTTCGCGGCGACGGTGGCCTCGTAGCGCGCGATCGCGCCCTCGAGATCGCCGAGCTTCTCCGCGCGCGTCGTCGCGAGCTCGCGGCGCAGCGCCGCCGCGCGATGCTTGTCGCCGCTCTCTTCCGCCAGCTCCGCGCGACGGTCGAGGACCTTCGCGAGGTTTGCCCAGCGCTCGTCGCGGCGGTACAGACGCTCGAGTGCAGCGAGCGCGTCGTCGGACGTGTCGTCTGCATCGGCGGCCGCTTGATACGCCTCGATCGCCTTCGCGCTCTGCGCGAGCTGCGTCTCGAGGAGGTCACCGAGGCCGAGCAGGATGTCGACCTTGGTCTTGGGATCGGTCTCGATGTCACCGTGCGCGCGCAGCGTCTCGGCGAGGTCCGCCCACTTCTGCTGCTTGCGCTGCGCTTCGGCGAGCGCCTTGTACGCCGCGGTGCTCGCGGGATCGAGCTCGAGGGCGCGGCGCAGCGACGGCAGCGCGTAGTCCACGCGATCGAGGCGCGTCGTGTACCAGTTGCCGAGGCGAGCCCACCACGCGGCAGCGACCTTGGTGGTACCGAGCTCGGTCGCGATCTCCGATGCAGTCTGGACCAGGTCCGTCCAGTTGCCCGTGGCCGCGGCGAGGCGCTCGGCGGCCAGCGCCGACTCGTTGTCCTCCGGATCGACCTGGCAGGCCGTGGTCACCGCTTCGAACGCGCGCTGTAGATCGCCGAGGCCGGTCTCGTAGACCTCCGCGAGCTGGCGCAGGAGCTGTCCGCGATCCGGACCGTCACCCGCGTGCTCGATCTTGCCGAGCACCACCTCGATGACCTGCTCCCAGTTCTTGCTCTCGCGCGCCTTGCGCTCGATCAGATCGAGTGCGTCGCGTGCTTCGGAGCCCTCGTCGCCGCTCTCGCCGAGCAGCGCGACCCAGCCCTCGATATCGTCGGCGTCCGGACGCGTCTGCGCGAGCGTCACGCCGGCGGCGCTACACGCCTCGCGAAGTGCATCGAGCCACTCGATCACGCTGCGCTCGGCGACCTCATCGCCGCCGCGGCCCGCGAGGTTCACGACCTCGATGTGGTGATCGGCCATCAGCTCGTCCACGGTGACCGGACCCACGCCGGCACCGAGGAAGTAGTGCGTGCCTCGCGGAGGCTCGAACATGCCGAACACGCGATCGAGCAGCGCAGACAGATCGGGATCGCCGTAGCGGAACCCGACGAACACGAGCGATCCCTCGACGTACAGCTTGCGCGCGTAGTCGCGAAGATCGACCGCACGCGACAGCGCGCGACGAACGCTCGCCGGCGTCACGACGTACGTGTCGAAGTTGCCGAGCATCTTCACGAGCGTGCGGCGACGCGGGCTCAGCTCGCCGAGCTCCTGATACGTGACGACACGCGCGCTCGGCCAATCGGCCGGCGACTGCGTCTCGAGCGCGTGCTCGATGACGTCACCCGGGAACGTGGTCCAGATGTGACGGAACGGAAGCGACGCGAGCGTCTTGGGCAGCGGCGGAGTCTCCGCCGGTGCAGCCCACAGCTCTTCGACGATGCGATCGCATTGCTCTTCGCCGAGCGACCGCGCGAGGAAACCGACGGCGCGAGAGAGGCTGCCCTTGTGCAGCAGCTTCTCGAGGTCCTTCGTTGCCACGTCGTCGCCTTCGCGACCACGGGTCTCCAGCGCCTTGGTCATGCGCTCGAGAAGTTGCTTCCAGGAAGGAACTCCGATTCCCGCACCGACGACCAGGGCTGCTTTGCCCGAACGGATCTGCTCGATGAGAGTCTCGGGGATCGTGTGCTCTTGCATCCTAAACCCCCAGTGACGTTGTTGTTCGGGCGGCACCCTATCCAGGCAGCGTCCCGGGAGCAAGGCCGAAACACGCCAGGAAACACGGGTTCGATCTTCGTCGGTACGCCGCCCCGAATTGCTCGGATTGCGCACCCGGCCGCACGTGAACGCGCGCCAGTCGACCGGCGTCCCCACCCTGTCGCGTCGGCCGGCGGCCGGAATTTCGACGCGCTGGTGATACGTTCGGACCGGGGTGCGACTTCGTCGCAAGATTACGGTGGCGTTCTTCGGGATCAGCTCGCTGGTCTCGATCGTCCTCGCGTTGTTCCTCTATCGCTTTGTCGAGACCAAGCTCGGCGACGAGCTCTCGCATCGCCTGCGCGACATCACGCACGTCGGCGCCTACGCGATCGACGCCGCTTCCGTCAGCGAGCTGCGCGCGCTGCACGACGGCGAGCTCGACGAAGCTCGGGTCCACGACGTCGAGCACGGCGACACGTACAGAAAGCTGTACGAACAGCTCCGCATGATCCGCCGCGCGGAGGCAGGCCTCATCCGGTACGCGTACCTGCTCGCGCCGTCCAAGGATCCGCAGAAGCCGCGCTTCATCGCCGACGCCGACGTGCTCGACCTGCTCGCGAACATCGCCGCTGGCACTGCGCCCGCCGACACCGAGATCTCGCATTTCGGCCAGGCGTACGACGTCACCGCTGTCCCTCTCCTCGGCACGGCGCTCGCCGAATGCACGCCCCAGCTCGAGCGCGACTTCGTCCACGACGAGGCCTTCAAGGTCAACTCGATCTCTGCGTACCAGCCGCTCGCCGGCGCCGACGGCAAGCCGCTGCGCGCCGCCGACGGATCGTGCCTCGCGGTGCTCGGCGTAGACATCGCTGATACGGACATGCGCACCGCGCTCGACGAGGCCGGCAGCCTCGCGATCAAGATCTCGATCGGCGTGATCCTGCTCGCGCTGATCGTCTCGATCGCGATGGGCACCGTCCTCACACGCTCGGTGCTCGCGCTGTCCGAGACCGTGAAGCGCTTCGCCGAGAAAGACTTCACGGCACGCACGGCGATCAAAGCGAAAGACGAGATCGGGGCGCTCGGCACGAGCTTCAATCAGATGGCCGACACGATCCAGGAGCACAGCGAGAACCTCGAGACCAAGGTCCGCGAGCGAACGAGCGAGCTCCTCGACGAGAAGGCCACCTCGGAGCGGTTGCTCCTGAACGTGCTCCCGCGTCCCATCGCGGAGCGCCTGAAGGACGGCGAGAGCGAGATCGTCGACCGCTTCGACGCTGTCACCGTGCTGTTCGCGGACATCGTGGGCTTCACGTCGCTCTCGTCACGCACGTCGCCGGAGAAGCTCGTGGCGATGCTCAACGAGGTGTTCAGCACGTTCGATCGCCTCGCCGAGAAGCACGGGCTCGAGAAGATCAAGACGATCGGCGACGCGTACATGGTGGTCGCGGGCATCCCCCACCCGATCGCCGATCACGCGATCGCGATGACGCACATGGGCCTCGACATGCTCGCGGCGATCGACGAGTACTCGAACAAGCACGGCACCAACCTGACGATCCGCGTCGGGATCCACACCGGCTCCGTCGTCGCCGGCGTGATCGGCCAGAAGAAGTTCATCTACGATCTGTGGGGCGACACGGTGAACACCGCGAGCCGCATGGAATCGAGCGGGATCCCCGGCCGCATTCACCTCACCGAAGCCACCGCGAGCCTCCTCGGCGAGGCGTTCGAGCTCGAGAGTCGCGGGCCGATCGAGGTGAAGGGCAAAGGCACGATGAACACGTTCCTCGTACTCGCGGCGAAGGAGCGTCGGGTGTAGGTTGCGCCCAAGATCCGATGCCGATGTTGTCCGAGATCGCCGCTCTCTACCGGGCGTCGAAGAAGAAGAAAGACATCAACTGGTTCACGGAGTGGATCGCGCGTCCGCCCGCCGCGGTTGTCGTCTACTTCCTTCGCAACACGCGGATCACGCCGAACCAGATCACGTTCGCGTCGGCGGTGATCGCCGTGATCGCGTGCGCGATGTTCGCGCTCCTCCCGTCGGCGCAGGCCGCCCCGTACACCACCGAGCACCTCACCGCGTGGAGCATGGACCGCACGCTGCTGCTCGTCACCGCGCTCGTGTTCGAGCTCTCGTTCGTCCTCGATTGCGCCGACGGTCAGCTCGCGCGCCTGCGCAAGATCGCATCCCCGATCGGCCACCTGCTCGACTTCTTGATGGACGAGCTGAAGGCGATGCTCCTCCTCGCGTGCGTCACGATCCGGCTGTGGCAAGAGAGCGGCGATGACCGCCTGATGATCATCGGCCTGCTCGCGCTGTTCTGCCTCGCCGCCGGTCTCACGCTCACGTCGTTCACGCGGCGTCCCGAGTACGGCGCGAAGCCACCGACGGAAGACGGCCAGCCTGCCGAGGTCGGCGGACGCAAGGGCCTCGTCGGGATGGTGCTCAACGCGATCGAGCTCCCCGCGCGCGTCATCGTCCACTACCCGCAGTATCTGTGGCTGTGCGCGCTGCTCGATCGCATGGACATCTACTTCTGGGCGTACTCTGCGGTGAACGCGCTGTACTTCCTGAAGACCCTCGCCGCGATCCTGCTTCGCCTCGGACGCTTCGCGCCCAGGTCCTCATGACGATCAAACGCGCCATCCTGATCGCCGCCGGTCGCGGCAAGCGCCTCGGTCCGCACACCGAGGAGATTCCCAAGTGCATGGTGCAGGTCGGCGCGAAGCCGATCCTTGGCTGGGTCTGGGCGGCCCTGTCGTCGGTCGGCGTCACCGAGCTCGTCGTGATCCGCGGCTACCGCGGCGACGTGCTCGAGACGTTCGTGCGCACGCTCGTCCCCGGCGCGATCTTCGTCGACAACGACGAATGGCAAACCAACAACGTGCTGCTCTCGATGGGCAAGGCGCGCCGCTACTTCGATCAGCCCACGTACGTGACGTACTCGGACATCATCTTCACGCCCGAGGTCACGCGCGCAGCCGCGGCCTCCACCGCGGAGATCGGGCTCGTCATCGATCGCGACTTCCGCTCGATCTACGAGGGCCGCACCGAGCACCCGCTCGACGAAGGCGAAGTCTCGGACCTCATGCCCGACGGCTCGGTCGCACGCGTCGGCAAGAAGGCGCTGCCACCCGCCCACGCGGTCGGCGAGTACATCGGCCTCGCCCGCCTCGGCGAGCGCGGCGTGCGCACCGTGGCAAACACGCTCGATCAGCTCGCGAATCGCTTCGCCGGCAAGGAGGCCGAGCCGTTCCAGCGCGCGGCGACCTATCGCAACGCGTATCAAACGGATCTGTGGCAGACCCTCATCGACACGGGCACGCGCATCGACCCCATCTTCATCGATGGCCAGTGGCGCGAGATCGATACCGGACAGGATCTCGACCGCGCGCGCATCCTGGTAGAGTCGTCCTCGCAATGGGCATGACGCGCGCTTCCCTCCTCCTTGCCGTTGTCCTCGCCGTCGGATGCAACAAGCCGAGCAAAGAGGACTGCCGCAAGGCGATCGAGAACATGCGATCGCTCATGCACACGACGCAGGTGCAGACCGACGTCGAAGGCGAAGTGCGCCGCTGCAACGGCGGCTCCAAGAAGGACGCGGTCGAGTGCGCGATCAAAGCGACCACGCTCGACGAGCTTCGCACCTGCAAGTTCATGACGATCCCCGAGCCCGAAGGCTCGGCGGCGCCCACCGAGGGCTCGGCAGGCTCGGGGTCCAGTACACCGTAACAGCCTCGATCGAACGCTCGGTCAGCGCTGGAAAGGCGGCGTATTCGTTCGTCGTTACCGGGCAGAAGTCCGCGCTTCGAGCTCGTTTTGGAGCGGGTGATCGGCGGACTGGGGAGATTTTCGCCTCGTCGCACGTAGCCGCAATCGTTTGACATCGCTCGACAATCTGCTTGTCGTGCCGACGCGTTGGCGCTCATACTCTGGGCCATGCCTCCAGCGTCACGCCTAGGTGACAAGGCCAACATTCCGGCCGACGCGCATGGTTGTCCCGCGTGTCCGCATCCGGCGGTTGGTCCCGCGATCGTCGGTTCGACCGACGTGTTCACGAACTCGCGTCCCGCGTTTCGCAAAGACGATCAGGGACTGCACGCCGCGTGTTGCAACACGAACATGTGGAAAGCGGTGCAGGGGTCGGGGACCGTCTTCATCAACAACAAAGAAGCTGTTCGACAAGGCGATCAGACGAAGCACTGCGGTGGCTCCGGCAACATGATCGAGGGCTCGAACAACGTCATGATCGGCGGCGCTGCTGGGAGCGGCGGCGGCGGCGGAAGTGGCGGCGGATCGTCGAGCGGTCAAGGCGGCGGTGGCACCGACGGCGGTGTCGGATCGCAGACAGGATCGAACTCGAACCAAACGGGCCAAGGCGGCGGCGGCGGTTCGGCTGGCGCTGGTGGTGCGGGCGCGGGTGCGGGCGGCGGTGGCGCTGGCGGCGCAGCCCCGGCCCCCGAGAAGCAAACGAGCGCGAACCCGACGAAGGATCCCGAGAAGGACTCGTTCGCGCTGTGGCTCGAGCTCGCCGCGGTCAACGGCGGCAAGCTCATCGGCGAGCTGATCGACATCATCGATCCGGACACGAAGGAGGTCATCGCGACGAAGGAGGTCGGCGAGGACGGAAAAGTGTTCGTCGAGGTCCCGAAGAACAAGCCGTACGACATCAAGATTCAGCCAGACCATCGCGAACACCCGACGGACCTCCCAGGCGACGAGAAGGCGCACGAGGATCAGATCAGCGCGAACTTCTTCGATCAAGATGGCGTGCCTCTGCCGTTTGGCACCGACGTGAAGGTGACTGGCAACGGGGTGAACGAGAAGATGCACCTCGGTGCACACGGCCACTTCACGGCCATCCTCGCGCCGGGTACCTACGAGCTCGAGATCGCGGGTCAGAAGTTCATGGTCGAGACGGTGAACGGACTCGAGACGAGCCACCCGTACTTCAAACCGTACGAGTACATCGTCACGTTGGAGGTCGAGAAGTGACCGAAGCGAAGAAGCCAAAGAGGAAAGCTCCGCCGAGCTCGCTGAAGCCGGTCAACATGCCCGAGTATCCGGGCGCTCCGAAGCCGACGGTGTTCGAGGGCGGCATCGACCGCATGATCGAGATCATGAACGGTCTGCGTGACATCAACACGAACGGTTACGGCAGTGGCGTGTGCGGCGGCGTGTCGGCCTGGGGCATCGGGCACGCCAAGCAGACCGCATGCTCTCCGTTCACGGCCGCAGTGATCGGGATCCTGTTCGATCCCAAGGGCACTGTGAAAGGCACATGCAACCCGGTCTACGACGGCGGCGCCAAGCCGTTGCCGAAAGACTTCTACGTCATGCATCAGGGCAACTTCAAAGGGAAGCTGCCCAAGGGCGTCACCAACAGGATGGTGAACGCGTCGGCTGAATCGATCCTCTATTACAACCTCGGCTATGAGATCCAACCGAAGGATCTGCGTCGAGGCGATATGGTCGGCATCGATTGGGCGCCACGGGGCGGCCATGCGGTGTTCGTGTGGGACGTGCACTTGAATGCGAAGCAGGAGGTCGACGCGTGGTGCTTTGCATCGGCGAACGGATCCATCGTGCCGATCTACGATCCCGACGATCCACCGGCTGATCCGAAGAATCCTCACCTATCCGCCGCGACGGGAAGGCCGCGCAAGCAGATCGGTCGCAAGTTACTCGGCGAGGGCATCTCGATCGGTGGATGCATCGGCAAGAAATACTTCTCGGGCGCCGAGGAGGTTTGGAAGATCTCGCAGGAGCTCCGCAAGAACGACAACATCAAGCCGAAGATGACGATCTTCGCGGATCGTCCCGACCATATCCTCGATGCGACCTGGTACGCGCCGATGGGCGTGTCGTGGTCGGACATCGATTTCACGACGTGGAAAGAGATCAACCCGGAGGCTCCGCCGAGCGTTCTCGATTACACGTGCAAACGCTACGCACGCAGCATGCGCTGCGTTCGTTTCTGGGGCATGCCGCCGCCCGATCGCGATGGTGAAACGCCACGCGAAACGGCGGACTTCCTCAGAGCGACCGACCTGGCGAAATATCCGATGCCGCCGTCGTATGTGACCGGTGCTGGCAAGGCCGTGGCGGTCACGATCGAACGACAGGCGCCGTCAAACACCAAGGGCGACGTAGAGAAGATCAAGGACACGACGCCGAAGGCGGCGGAGCAGCCCAACAACAAGGACAAGGTCACCGCCCAGCAGGTGTGGATCGAAGCTGCGCTGGTGAAGCTCCACAAGCACGGCTGGCTCGACAACGACCCTGGAGATCCGACGAACTACAACGACGCCGGGACCAAGGCGGCGATCAAGGAGTACCAGGAGAAGTTCAAGTGTCCGCCTGTTGACGGCCATCAGTCGAAGAAGCTCCGCGATCACATGCAGAAGACGATCGATGAGCTCGATGCGGGCGCCGAAAACCCGCACAAGAAGCCACCGCCTGCACCGAAGAGCAAGATCGATCGCGTGGTCTGGCTACAGAACCGGATCCAGGTCGGCGATCCGCTGTACTTCGCGTTGCACGGTGTCGTTCACAAGATCGAGCAGGTGAAGATCACGTTCACCTGTCGCAAGAGCAAGAAGACAAAGACCATCCCGTGCGATGTCGAGTTGGACGCGCTCGGTGTCATCCAGCATCCGATTGGAATTCCGAAGGAGTTCGACAACGGCAGCGAGCTCCTCGCGTCGTTCAGCGGAACCGCCAAGGACGGCACCGCGCTCGCGTACGAATCAAAGGTGCCGCTGTACGTTGGCCCGCCGATCATGGCGATGTTGCTGGAGTGAATCCCCGCGCGGGTCCTTCGTCTCGTAGGATACCGCCATGTTTACGCGAGTCGGGGTAGCGACGGTAGCGACAGTTCTCATCGCCGCGATCGCAGGATCGGTGTCTGCCGACGTTCAAGTGGGCAGCATGAAGTTCGCCGCGCCCGCGACGTTTCAGGAGACCATGTTTGCCGACGGCAAGGTGATCGTCGATTCGAAATCGGATCTGAAGATCGTCGCGTTCATCGTCAAGAAGCAGGGCTCGTTCGACGATGCGGCCAAGCAAGTCTCCGCGGATGTTCCGAAGTCATCGCTTCGGCTCGATGGAGCTCCGATCAAGTCCATCGAGTTTGGAAAGGCGTTCGACTCCGAGAGTAACGGTGTGAAGCAGCGCTGGGGCAAAGCCACCATCGATGGGAAGGCCGCACAGTTCGCGATTCTTCAGCGTGGGAAAGAGACGCTCTTCGTCGCCGGTATCGCGGACACGAGCCCCGGGAAGCTAGCGTTCTCCACGATGATGACGAAGCTCGAGGCAAGCACCTCGGCGTCCGGCAACGCGGATGCGGATCCAACACCGTGGCCGCCGCTGCGCGCGTTCGCAGCGGTCAAGGACATCACCGCGAGCTCCACGTTCGCCGACAAGTCCAAGAAGGATCTGTATGGCGCATGGCGCGTGCTCGAGTTCGAGACCACCGATCCCGACGGTTATCCAACGACGGCCTGGTGCGAGGGCAAGCCGGACGAGGGCATCGGCGAAGGCATCACGATCAACTTCCTGTCTCCGACGAAGATCCAGACGCTCCAGATCGGCGCGGGCGTGTGGCTAACCGAGAAGCTGTTCAAGGCGAACAATCAGATCACGTCACTCGCGGTCAGCCTCGACGGTGGTGCGGCCAAGAAGGTCAAGCCTTCCGCCGAGCGCGAGTATGTCGAGGTGCCTGTCGGCAAAGCGGTGTCGTCGATCAAGATCACGATCGACGCGGTGAAGAAGGGCACCATGAACGACTCGTGCATCAGCGCGGTTCGTCTCGGCGGTGCGGATGGTGACCTCGACATCGTGCGTGGCCTCGACGCGAAGGCCGTCGCTGCGCTCCCCGCCGCGTACGAAGCGGTCGGCAAGGCGATCGACGATCCGAAACGCGCGGGGCTCGAGAAGCTCGTGCAGTTCCCGTTCACCTACGAGTCATCGGACTGGTTCTTCGAGGGCAACCAGAAGCCCGTGAAGCACAAGAACTGGGCGTCGATCGCGGCTGCGTGCAAGGCGAAGAAGCCCGGTTGCCCGAGCGGCCCCAACACGGGTGGGCGCGACGACGGCGCGAGCGTCGAGACCATCGGCAATCAAGGCGCGGTGATCATCACGTTCCCGAGCCGGCGCGAGGTCGCGGATCAGTGGCGCTTCGTGTGGACGCAGCAGCAGTGGAAGCTGACGGACATGGTGTCGGGTAGTCCGTAATCAGCTCGCGCGCTATCGTACGGCGGTGCGCTCGTCGAAGTCTGTCGCCCGATCCGCGCTGCGCGTCGCGGGCGCATTGCTCGCGCTGGTCGCGATCGCGCACGCCGAGCCGCACGTGCTGACGGACCTGGCCGTGCCTGCTGGCGACGACGCGCGCAACGCGATCGCGATCGGTCCGCGTGGCGAGGTCTACGATCCCGACGGCAAAGGCGCGTGGACGCGCGCGCGCGCGATCACGGTGGCGGACGACGTCGCGGTCACCGGACGCGCGAATGGCGTCGTCGCGCTCGCGAACGGCGCGGTGTATCGGCTCGCGGAGAACGGCTGGTCCGCGCTGCGCATCGTGCAGAAGGGCAAGGCCGTGATGTCGAGCGGTGCGCGCTCGGTCGCTGCGGTGGGCCGGCAGCTGTTCGCGCTCGACAAGCTCGCGGGCGGTGAGGTCGCGAAGCTCGCGATGGCGCCGCAGCCCGTGCAGATGATCGGCGCGGGGACCAAAGCGCTGACGATTCAGACCGAGCGCGGCGTGTTTCGCAACGAGGGTGCGGGCTGGAAGGCGGTCGCGCGAGCGCCGCGACGCGTGGAGCGATTGATCGATGATACGTGGGCGCTCACGGAGCAAGGCCCGATCGATCTGAAGACCGGCAAGGTCACGCCATGGCCCGAGGGCTTTCGACTCGGTGCGGTCACGCCGGGTGCGAAGAACACGCTCGTGATCGTGGGGACCTCGCACGGCGGAGCGATCGAGGTCGTCGTGATCGGCGGCGCGAAGGTGAGCCGCGAGGCGATCGCGGTGACGGCGGAGGACGCGACGCCCCTCGCCGACCCGGTCGGCGTGGTGACCGATACCTCCGGCCGCGCGGTGGTCGCGTTTCGCGATGGGCGCATGGCGATCCGCGAGCGCGGCGCATGGTCGGTGACGGCGGTGGTCGAGGCGCTTCCGAGCCCGCGCCCAGGGGCACCACCCGCGCGATCGCCGTAGGGGCGCGCCCGAGGCCATCTGGGCACAGGCGCGGGACTCGCCGCCGAACGGCGTGGGCCGTGGAGTTGCGCCGACGAACGGCTACACGCTACCTTGGTACCTCTCAATGGCACCGCACGTCCTCGTCGCCGATGACGACGCCTGGATCTTGCGCATGGTCGCGACCGTGCTCGAGAAACGGGGATACAGCGTCGAGACCGCGGTCGATGGCGAGGACGCTCTGCAGCGTGCGCTGGCGCGAACTCCGGATCTGCTGATCACGGACGTGATGATGCCCAAGATGGACGGCTGGTCGCTCGTGCGCCAGCTGCGGGCGCACAACGATCTGGCGATGCTGCCGGTCATCTTTTTGACGGCGCTGTCCTCCGAGGACGATCGCATCCGTGGGTTCCGGCTCGGCGCCGACGACTACGTGACCAAGCCGTTCCGGTTCGAAGAGCTCGATCTGCGCGTCGCGAAGACGCTGCGCCGCACGCAGGTGTCCGTGCAGGAGACCCGCGAGCAGCTGGGCGGCTCGAGCTTGCGCGGGGACCTCTCGCATGTCGGTCTCTCGAGCTTGCTCGTGCTGATCGAGATGGAGCGCAAGACCGGCCTCCTCCAGCTGCGCGCGCCCAACGGCCCGAGCGCACAGGTGCTCGTTCGCGAGGGCAAGGTCGTGCACGCGCGTCTCGACGATGCCGAGGAGCCCGTCGACGCCGAGTGTGTCTACTACTTGCTGACGTGGGGCTCGGGCGAGTTCGAGTTCACGGCGTGTCTCGTCGAGGGCGCCGACCGCGTGTCCGTGTCGACGACGCATCTCCTCATGGAGGGCGCGCGCCTGATGGACGAGCAGAACGATCCGCAAGCGAGCTCGGCGGTCATCAAGGTGCCGCCCCTGCCCGGCGGCGAATCGCCCGACGAAGGCTGGTAGGCGGTCGCTGCCCGTCCGAGGCACGGACGTGGTAGACGAAGCGCATGGCGGGAAACCTCGAAGCGAAGCTGCGCGAGCAGCTGACGACCGCGATGAAGGCCAAGGATCAGAAGACCCTGAACGTGGTCCGCATGATCAACACCAAGGTGATGGAGCGGCGCACGTCCAAAGACTTCAAGGGCGAAGTTGACGACGCGCTCGTCCTCGACGTCATCAGCGCGTACAAGAAGTCGATGGAGAAGGCGCGCGCCGAGTTCCTCGCTGCGGGTGACAAGGGTAAGGACCAAGCGGCCGAGCTGGAGTTCGAGATCGCCTGGTGCGCGGCGTGGTTGCCGCAGCAGCTCTCGGAGAGCGAGCTGCGCGACGCCGTGGCCAACGCGGTCGCGGCGCTGCCGGCGAAGGATCCGAAGATGGCCGGCAAGATCATCGGCTCCATCAAGAAGGAGTTCGGCGATCGCGCGGATGCTCAGCTCGCCAAGAAGATCGCCGAAGAGCTGCTCTCGTCGTAGCGCGATGCGCGGGCCCTCGATACGTACCCGGTCCGCGGCGGGAACGGAGATGCACGCGCGATGCGCCGCTGCTTCGTCGCGCTCCGAGTGATCGTGGCGCGAGCACCGTCTCGAAGCGCGGCTACTTGCGGTCAGCGAACAGCCGCGCTTGCACGAACTCTCGATCGCGCATGCGACGGCGCTCCGCTGCCTTTCCGCGCTGCGTGCGACGGTGCGCGTCGCGACGCTCGTCTCGCAGATGATGCCCCGGCGACGTGAGGCGCCACGTTCCCGACTCGCTCGTCCCCGTGGACGCCAGCACGACGTTCAGCAGATCCAGCGAGGCCGCTGCGTCCGTGGTGAACGCCTCGATGCGCTCGTTGGTGTCCACCTCGTCGCCTGCGATGGCTTCACCGGTGACCGCCACGCGAATGCGCCACGGGCTCGCGAGATCCGCGTCGACCGCGAGGCCGATCGCGTCGGCGAGCTCGTCGACGCTATCGATGATCTTGCGACTCGCTGTGGGCGCCGCGAGCTCGGACACCGGCACGAGACCGCGCGACTGCCGCTCCGCGCGCGACGTGACGCCGGGCAAGATGGGCACGACCTGCTCGCCCGATGCCCCCGAGACGGCGACCTCGAGGCGAGCCGCGCCGCGACCGCGACCCGCGAGCCGCGCCGCGATGCGCTCCGCGAGATGCGCGATGGCGCTGCTCGTGGTGAGCCCGCCCTCGACGGGCGAGAGCACGATGTCCTCGCGAATCGGCGCCTCCGGCGCGTAGGGGCGCAGCGATTGGCCGCTGTCGCCGCGCGCGAGCGCTTGGTAGTCCGCCTCGACCGGCCGTGCGACCGACGGTGCGGGCAACGCCGCGAACTCGCCGAGCGTGCGAACGCCGAGCGCCTCGAGCATGTGCTGCACCTCGGGCGTGATCGCCAAGAGCGAGAGCGGACGCGGCGAGAGGAACGCCGCCGAGCCACCACGGGGCACCGAGACAACACCCGTCTCGTCGAGAACACCGAGCTTGTCGTCCGCACGGCGCGCGGTGGGCAGGCCGTGCGCGGCAGCGACCCACGCGGTGAAGCGATCATCCGCGATGCCGATGCGCACGGTGACACCGAGCGTGCCGAGGAGATCGACGAGCTTGTCGCCGAAGGAAGCGCCGCGCGTCTTACTCGGGACCTCGCAGTACATCGCGAGGTGGGCGCCGCCGGCGCCGATGCGCCCGCCGACATCGACGACGGGCGACACGCCGAGGAGCGCGTCTGCCATCGCGCGAACGGTCTCGCGCTCGAGCGTGGCGTCTGCGGTGACCACGCGGAGCTGACCGGGCGCTGCGGCGTTGGCGGCCGTGGCCGTCATGCCGATGCGAACGCCGAGCGCCCACGCGGCGCGCGAGCAGGCTTGCACCACCGGGCTCGTCAGCGCGACCCGGCCGTTGGCGCCGGAGAACGTGGACACATCGATGCCACTCCCGACCACAGCGACGGGTGCACCCCGGAGTGATGGATCGATCCGGGTCAGGGTTTGGAGGGCGAACTGCGGAACATGAACGCAGGCGATTCGCATGGGGATACTCCTACCGCACTGGTCTGATGTTCAGTGTAACACTGATCGTGGGAAGCGCTCGCTTTACGACCCCTTTCACCGACAAAAATACGCCTATATTCCCGCAGATATGGCGCGTTCAAACCCAGAAGCGATCTCGCCAACCGCCCACTACACGGGTTATGTCTGGTTCGCGCATGGTCACTCGCACGAAGCGTTCGCGACGCGAACCGGACGCGTGATGTACCAAGCGCTGCGCGCGCCCAACGCGATCGCGATGCGCACCGGCTTGCCGACGCTCGAAGGGATGCTCCTCGCGCGGCATCGGTTGATCGATCTGCGCCTCGAGCAAGCGATCGAGGCGGGCGAGATCTCGCAGATCGTGGAGGTCGCGTGCGGGCTCTCGCCGCGCGGCTGGCGGTTCGCGCAGCGCTACGGCGACACGATCACGTATGTCGAGGCCGACCTGCCCGGCATGCTCGCGAACAAGCGTCGCATCTTGAAGGCGCTCGGCGGCGAGACCAAGCACCACTACACGCGCGAGGTGAACGCGCTGACCGACGAGGGCTCGACGTCGATCGACGCGATCTGCGCGAGCCTCGATCCGACGCAAGGCACCGCGGTCATCACCGAGGGGCTCGTGAACTACTTCGATCGCGAGACGATCATCGCGATGTGGAGCCGGTTCTCTCGCGCGCTCGGTCGCTTTCCGCGCGGCGTCTACTACTCGGACCTCATCATGCGCGACGCCAACTCGGGGTCGCTCGTGACCACGTTCGCGTGGCTACTCTCGGCGTTCGTGCGCGGCAAAGTCCACCTGCACTTCTCGACGGCAGGCGAAGCAGCGACGGCGCTCTCGCGCGCTGACTTCGCCGCCGAGCTCCTCGATCCGCGCGACCTCGAGCACGACTTGCCGGGCCTCGAGCGCGCTGGCGCCGCGCGCGTGAAGATCGTCGAGGCGGTCGCTCAGCCAGCGAGCAGCGTCGCGGGCGCGTAGAGATCGAGCAGCTCGGACAGCGCGCACGCCATCTCGTGCATCGTCGGACGCGCGCCAGAATCCTTGGCCAGCGCGCGCAAGATCAAGCGCTCGAGCTCGATCGGCATCGCGCGCAGCCACGACGGTCGCGCCGGACGTTGCTCCACGTGCGCGAGCATCAGCTCGGGCAGCGAGCCGTCGAACGGAGCGCCACCAGTGGTCAGCTGGTAGAGCAAGCAGCCGAGCGCGTAGACATCGCTCGCGGTCGTCGGCGCGCCGGACCACTGCTCGGGCGCCATGCACCACGGCGTACCCGCGATCGCGGCGTCGGGGTCTGGCGCTTCGTCGACAGTGCGCGACACGCCGAAATCGATCACCTTCACGCGCGGCCAGCCCCACGCGTGGCCGTCGCGCAGCACGAAGATGTTGTCGTGCTTGATGTCGCAATGGATGACGCCCGACGCGTGGAGCGCCGCGATCGCCGACGCGACCTGCGCGCACACGGCGATGATCAGCGAGAGCTCGAGCGTGCCGCGATCGGCGAGGTCCGCCAGCGTCTCACCCTCGAGGTACTCCATCACCAGGAACGGCAGGCCGTCCTCCGTGGTGCGTGCGCCGCGGATCTCGACGAGGCCCGGATGGCGCGCGCGCTGCGAGAGCACGTACTCCGCGCGCAGACGACTCACGACCTCGGGATATCCGGCGAACTGCGGATCGAGCACCTTGAGCGCGACGTGCTCGCCGGTCAGCGAGTGCTCGGCCAAGTACACGCCGCCCATGCCACCGCGTGCCAGGGGCTGACGGAGCTCCAGCTCGCCGAAGCGCGAGCGACCGCGCACGACGCGAAACGGCTGCGTGTGAGCTGGATTGTCCTGCACGACGCCGCGGACAGTGCATCGCGAGTGCCACGCGGCGAACTGTCGGCGCCCTCGCACCTCGAAGGCGTAGAGAAGCGGAATCGCGCCGGCCCGCGAATCTGATCGAGATTCGCCACCGTGGAAAACTGATACAGCCCTGTGGATCTGTGACGACGCGACTGTCGAAGAGGCGACAGGGTATCAGGGCAGATCGATCCCAGCGGTCGCGCAAACTGCGGACACCCGCGAGCGCAGCGGCGTCGCGAGTCCCCGTGCGAGCTCCGTCGCACGCGCACGATCGCGCATCCGACACGCAGCTGCGATCGAGCGCACGCGATCCTCGGGGCGCGGCGCGATCGTGATCCCCGCGACGTCGGGGACGCGCGATGGATCGGAGCGCTCGAGACCGATCGCGTTCGACATGACGAGCGCGTAGATGTCGTTCGCGGCGAGCCCCGCGGCCACCGCCGCACGCGCGCGATCGAGGTGCGCCTTCACGATGGTCTCCATCTTCGAGTACTCGCGCGCGCCGATCACCGGCTGCCCGTTGATGAACATCGTCGGCGTTCCATCGACGCCCGCGGCTTGCGCCGTCGCGCCTTCGGCGACCACGAGATCGTGATAGCGGCGATCGTCGAGCGCCGCGCGGAACTTCGCCATGTCGAGCCCGATCTTCTTCGCGAACGTCTCGAGGTCCGCGCGCTCGAGCGAGCCGAACTGGCCGAAGATCTGATCGTGGAACGGCCAGAACTTGCCTTGATCCGCGGCGGCGATCGCGGCCTCGGAGGCGAGCTGCGCTCTGCGATGTGACGTCATCGCGAGGTGGCGAAACACGATGCGGATGTCGTCGCCGAACGTGGTGCGCAGCTGCTGCAAGACCGGTGCAGCGCGCTGGCAGAACGGACACTGGAAGTCGCTCCACACGACGATGGTGACGAGCGCGCTGTCGGGCCCGAGCTGATGTCCGGGCAAGCCGAGGCCCATGCGATACGTCGTGTTCACGTCGAGCGTGAACTCGGGATGCTCGGTGCCGCCGGGATGATCCGCGGTGGGCTTGCCGGCGCCGACGAGAGCGTCGTATCCGCCGGACGTTGCGCGTGCGCGAGCGAGCTCTTCGTCGACGGTGTCCGCGAAGATCTTCAGCGGCTGGTTGCCGTGGATGGGACGCCCGTTGATGAAGAAGGCCGGCGTGCCGGTGAGGCCGAGCTTCTTGGCATCCTCTTCATCGGCGTGGATCTGCGCGCGATGCACGCGCGTGTCGAGATCCGCGCGGAAGCGGACCATATCGAGTCCGAGCTCCTTCGCGAACAGCTCCACGCCCGCGCGGTCGACGCGCCCCGCGACCGAGTACAAGCGATCGCTCATCGGCTCGAACGCGCCTTGCGCAGCGGCGGCGAGCGCGGCTTCTGCGGTGATCGTCTGATCGTCGTCGAGCGGCAGCACCCGATGCACCGTGCGGATCATGCCGGGGTACAGCTCCTCGAGCGCGGCGAGCGTGGGCTGCACTCGATAGCAGAAGCCGCACGCGTGATCGCTCCACGAGACGATCGTGATCGGCGCGTCGGCGGGTCCGGTGGTGGGCGATGCACCGCGCGGCACGCGATAGACCGACGTGGGATCGAAGCCGAGCTTCTGCGCGTGCGCGGTCGTGGACCACAGCACGAGCCCGAGGGCGACAGCGCGAAACATCGGCGAACCCTAGCGCGGCGCGAGCGCGGCTGCGAGGGCTTCGCTGCGCGGCCCCGTCGACGAGGCCACGAGGCGCCGCCCTGCCCCGTCGTGTGCGAGCTCGAGGCGCAGATGATCGCGCGGCATCACGTCGAACTTGTCGGCCCACTCGACGAGGACCACGCCGCGGCGATCGCCGAACAGATCGTCGAGCCCGAGCTCGGCCAGCTCGGCCTCGCGCTCGAGGCGGTAGAGGTCCACGTGCCACACGCGCAGGCGTCCGCCGGGATAGTCATTGATCAGCGAGAACGTGGGACTCGCGGCTGCGCCCCCGCCGAGCTCGGCGACGAGCCCCGCGACGAACGTGGTCTTGCCGGCGCCGAGATCGCCGACGAGCGCGACGCTGTCTCCGCCCACGAGCGCACGCGCGAGCGCCGCTCCGGCCCACGACGTCCGCGCCGCGTCGGCTAGGTCGATTTCAACTTGTCGTCCCATGCGTCCGCTGTCTTCGCGATCGAATGCACGATGTCCTCGAACTCGGCGTAGTCGAGCCCGTCGAGCCCGCGCAGGATGCGCAGGTAGAGATCGCCGGTCTGCGGGTTCAGCGCGAACGCCGCGTCGCCGGTCTCGGTGAACGATGCTTCGAGCACGCGCTTGGCGAGCGCCACATCCAGCACCGGCGCATCCGCGACCTTCGACAGCAGCAACAGCACGCCTTGCTCGGCGAGCACGTGGATGCTGACGACGGCGGAGCCACGGCGGATCGAACCGACGCCCTCGTCGGTGAGCGGGGGCAAGCTGAGGTTCCGCTCGGTCCCGAACCGCGCCAGGTACTCCCCGACGCGGGCTTTGTGATCCACGACCTCGTCCATACCGGCGACCCTATCAGAGAGTGGTATAGACGGGCGTGGTTCGCCGCAGCCTCGCGTCGCTCGTCGTCGTCGCTACGATCGTCGTCGCGTCGGCGTGCGGGCGCGAGAACACCGCGCGCGTGCGGCCCCTGCCCGCCCCCGACAACGTGCCCGCGCTGCGCGGTGGCGGTCCGGCTCGCTCGCCGCGGATCGCGAACTACAAGATCGACGCGCGGCTCGACGCGAGCACGCATCAGATCACCGCGACGCAGACGCTCGTGTGGACGAACACCGGCACACAAGCCGTGCGCGTGTTGCCGTTCCACATGTATCTGAACGCGTTCAAGAACGAGTCGTCGCGCTTCATGCAGAGCGGCCGCGGCGCGATGCGCGGTGCAAAGCGTACGACGTGGGGCTGGATCTCCGTCGAGTCCGTGCAGGTCGGCGGCGACGAGCTGATCGCGACGTGGGCGCCCGCGTCGGCCTACGCGCCCGACGAGAGCGTCTACGAGCTCGCGCTGCCGTCCGAGGTCGCGCCCGGCGCATCGATCGACGTGACGATGAAGTTCACCGCGCAGCTCCCCGAGGTGTGGGCGCGCACGGGCTACCAGGGCGAGTTCCACCTCGTCGGGCAGTGGTTCCCCAAGATCGGCGTACGCGTCTCCGAGGATCACGGCGACGAGATCGTCGAGCGCTGGGAGTGCCAGCCGTTCAGCGCGTTCACCGAGTTCTTCGCGGACTTCGGGACGTACGACGTGACACTCACCGTGCCCGAGACGTACGTCGTCGCGGCGACCGGCGTGCTCACCGCCGCGATCGAATCGCCCGGCAACACCCGTACGTTCACGTATCGCGCGGAGGACGTCCACGACTTCGGCTGGATGGCGGATCCGTACATGGAGATGATGAACCGCCAGGTGCTCGTGGCGGGCGGCGGGTCCGTCGACGTGCGCGTCTACTATCGTCCGGCGCAAGAAGAGTTCGCGCAGCGCCACCTCGACGCCGCGACCGCCGCGATGAACCGCTTCAGCGAGTGGTTCGTGCCGTATCCGTGGGCCGTGATGTCCGTGATCGATCCGCCTCCCGAGGCCGCCAATGGCGCGGGCGGCATGGAGTATCCGACGTTCGTGACCACCGCGGGTGACAGCGTGTTCGCGCGCCCCGGCATGCGCTTGCCCGAGTACACGACGGTGCACGAGGTCGGGCACAACTGGTTCCAGGGCATGCTCGCGTCGAACGAGCCGATCGAGGCGTGGCTCGACGAGGGCGTGAACTCGTGGGCCGACGCCAACGTGATGGCCGACGTGTATGGCTCGCGCACGAGCGGCCTCGATTGGATGGGATGGCAAGCGGATCTCGCGGCGCTGATGTACGCGATCCTCGACGATCCGAGCTCGCTCCCCGTGCCGATCGCCACGGCCGCGAGTGCATTTCTCGACGATGACACGTACGGCACGGTCACGTACGCATCGACGCAGCGGGCGCTGCACACGCTCGAGAACATGTTCGGCCCGAAGAAGTTCCGCGCGGCAATGAAGAAGTACGCGGAGACCTGGGCGTTCAAGCACCCGACGGGCAAGGACCTGTTCGACACGCTGTCGGCAGAGCTCGGCCAGAACCTCGATTGGTTCTTCGGCCCCGTGTTCCAGGAGGTCGGTGGGTTGCGCCTCGCGATTCGCACCGCGGCGTGCCGGCGCGCGCATCCTCCGCGCGGCGTGTTCGGCGACGGCGCCTCGCGCAAGACCACCACCGTGACCGACGCGCCCGACACGGGGACGTTCGTGTGCGAGGTCGTGGTCACCAACACGGGCACGGTGCACGTCCCGATCGACATCGAGCTGCGCTTCGTCGACGGCACGTCGCAACGCCTGCGCTGGGAGGACAAAGGCGGCGAGACGTGGAAGCGATTTGTCGTCGAGCGCAGCTCCGAGCTCGCCGAGGTCTGGCTCGATCCGGATCGCGACGTCGTGCTGCAATCGCCGATGACCATGCGCTACCGGCTCGTCGGCGACGGCCGTCCTTCGTTGCGTGCGGCGGCGTGGGTCGGCGCGCAGACGCAGACGCTCATGCAGATGGTGGGGCCGTAAGTGGCGTCCAAGACGTCGTCGGGGATGAACCTCGGCCTGGGCGATCTGCTCGGCGCAGGCGGCCGCGCCGTGTCGCGCTACACGGGCACCGTGTTCGCGGTGTTCATCGTCCAGAGCTTGGTGGCGGCCGCGTGCATCCTCGCGGTGTCGGTGCTGTTCGCGCAGACGTTCTCGCGACTACCGATGTTCGACGACGCGGTCGACGGTGACCTCGTCGCGCTGATCGTGTCGTTCCGCCACTCGGAGACGAGCTTCCTCGCGATCGGTGGCGTCGTGTTTGGAACGCTCGTGGTGTGGGAGTTGGTCACGTGGTTCCTCGCGGGTGGACTCTACGGTGTCCTCGCGCAACGGCCCGAGACGCGCGGCGAGACCGCTCGCGTGTTCGGTGCGAGCGGCGCGGCGACGTACCTCGCGTACGCGCGCCTGGCGCTGTGCTCGCTGATCAGCTGGGCCATCGTGCTCGCGGTGTTCCAGTTCCTCGCCGCGTGGTTCCTCGCGCCGCGGATGCAGTACGCGCTCTCCATCACGCAGCTCGCGGGCCCGCTCCTGTTGACGCTCGTGCCTACTGCGGTGCTCCTGCACTTCTTCTGGACGGTGACGGACTACGCGCGCGCGGAGCTGTCGCTGCGTCACGACACGCATGGTCCGGGCGCGTTCGCGACGTACGTGCGCACGCTCGTGTTCGTGGCGCGCCGACCGCTCACGCTGATCCACGGCGCGTTCGGGTGGATCCTCGCGATCCTCGTGACGCTCGCGTACATCGTGATCTCGCAGGGCCACCCGATGTACGGCGCGGAGGGCGCGATCACGCTGTTCGTCGTGCGCCAGATCGTGGCGCTCGCGCGCATGGCGATCCGCATCGCGATCATGGGCGGGCAGCTCGAGCTCGCGCGCACGCGCCCGTTCCCGCCCCGCCGCGTCGAAGTCACCGACGAAGCAACGCCCGCGTAGCGGCGATCACCACAGCTCGGGCGCGAGTCACGCGATCAAGCACCCGGGGTTCAGCACGCCCTTCGGATCGAGCGCGCGCTTGGTCGCGGCGAGCACGTCGCCAAACAGCGCCGGCCGCTCGCGCTCGTACCACGGGCGATGCGTGCGACCGACCGCGTGATGATGCGTGATCGTGCCGCCCGTCGCTGCGAGCGCGTCCGACGCCGCGGCCTTGATCGCGCGCCACTGCGCGAGCTCCGCGCCCACCCGGAGCGCGCCGACGAACGTGTAGTACGGCGCGGGACCGTCGGGATACACGTGCGTGAAGCGACACGACACGATGCCGCCGCCGCACTCCGCGTCGAGCGCGCGTTGCACGTCGCCGACGATGCGCGCGTGCAGCGCAGGAAACTGCGTCCACGTGCATGCCGTCTCGAACGTGTCGCTGAGGATGCCCACGGAGAGGAGCGAGCTCTGGAGGTACGGCGCGTCGAAGAACGCCTGCCGCCACTTGTCCGCGTCACCGCCGGTGCGCGCCTTGCCGCCGTCGTCTTTGAGCAGCGGGCCCGACACGACCTCGCCGCCGAGATCCTTCGCGAGCTCGATCGCGCGCGCCATCCACGCGTCGAGCGGATGATCCGCGGACTCGAAGCCGACGAGGAGCACGCTCGATCCATCGAAGCGCACGCGATGCAAGCGCGCCTCGTTCGCGTCGAGGAGTCGCGCGTTGCTCGGCAAGAGGCCCGATTGCGCGAGCGCCTTGGCCGCGGCGACGCCCTTGTCGAAGTCGCGATACGCGATGCTCGCCGACGCGCGCCATCGCGGCCGCGGCACCACGCGCATCCACGCTTCCGTGATCACGCCGAGCGCGCCCTCGGAGCCCAGCACGAGCCGATTCGCTTCGGGCCCCGCGCCGCTGCCCGGATGACGATGCGTGGTCATCACTCCGCGCGGCGTGACGAGCGAGAGCGAGTGGCACAGCTCGTCGATGCGCGTCGGTCCCGTGGCGTAGTGTCCGCCCGCGCGCGTCGCGAGCCACCCGCCGAGCGTGGAGAACTCGAAGCTCTGCGGATAGTGACGCAGCGTGAGGCCGCTCTGCGCGAGCTCGTCTTCGAGCGCCGGTCCGAGCGCGCCGGCACCGATGCGCGCCAAGCGGCTCTCGCCATCGACCTCGCGCACGCCACCGATCGCGCCCATGTCGAGCGAGACCACCACGCGATCACTCGAACGTGTGTCGTCCCACACGCCCGACGAGCCAGTGCGCGCCGCCGCGCTATCGACCCCGCCCACGACGGAGGTCCCGCCGCCGAATGGGACCACGACGAAGCCGCGCTCGTTCGCTACCTCGAGAACGCGCGTGACCTCCTCGTCGGTACGCGGTCGCGCGACGATGTCCGGTGCGCCCGCGTAGTCACCCGCGAAGCCGGCGACGAGATCGGGAAACGCGCGGCCGCGCGTGCGCATCGCGCGATCGGTGGGCGATCGCGTGGCGAACTCGGCGAGCGCATCGGGAATCGCTACGCGGGGCTCCGCGATCGCGACGCCCTGGGGCAGCTCGCGCAACGCGGGCTCCGCGGTCGGCACGAGTGCGTTCGCGAGCGCGACGAGTCCTTTGCGTGCAGCCTCATCAGGAAATTTGTCCGCCCACCCCCACGCCCACAGACTTCGCTCCCGCGTATTCTGCGCCACGTCGCGCATCGTACCCGTGCGCGCCGAACAAGGAGCCTCCGATGGAAGAGTTCGTGAACAAGATGGTCGAGAAAGTCGGCATCGATAAAGAGACCGCTCTCAAGGTGATCAATTTCCTCAAGGAGCACTCCGAGGACGCCCTCAAGTACCTGCAAGAGTCCGGCATCAAGGACAAGCTGCCGGGCGGTCTCGGGAAGCTCTTCTAATGAGCGCGCTCGACGACCTCCTCATGACGAGCGGGCTCGCCGACAAGGCATCCCGTCTCGACGAGAACCTCGCGCGGTTTCAGTGGGGTTCGGCGTTCGTGATCGCGGGCATCTCGGGTTCTGCGGTGGTCGCCATCGCACCGCTGTTTCGCGCGGTGCCGCAGGGCAAAGAGCTCGCCTTCTTCAAGAAGCTCCTCGAGCACAACGCGTACATGGGCGGCATGGCCTCGTTCGCGTTGCAGCGCGACGGCTGGGTCGTCCTCCACGCGGGTCGCGCGCTCAAGGGCATCGATGGCCAAGAGTTCGCGACGCTCGTCGCTGGCGTCGGCCGCTTCGCCGACCAGTTCGACGATCAGCTCATCGCCGAGTTCTACACCGATGAGTCCGGCGTGGTCTCGACGCAGGCATCCACCGCGCACTCCGGCGAGTTCCCGGCTACCGACTGATCGGCCTCCACACGACGCCGTCGCCGGTCACAGCCTCTTCGATCGTCGGCCCAGCGACTCTATCGCGGAAGCACGAGGTCCTTGACGGTGATGCGCTCGTCCGGCGGCGCGAGGGGATACACCTCGGTGACCTCCGCGTAGTAGAGCGTGAGCGTGTCGGCGCGCTCCCTCGGCACGACGAAGCATCCGTTCTTGTCGGAGTACTCCGCTTCGTAAATCTGGACGCCGGCGGCGGACACGATGAATGCAACGCCGCCGACCGGATCGCCGTTATAGGCGGTGGCGCGGGCGCCGCGCACGGGCTTCCCCCGCGGCG
>JAEYYV010000193.1 GCA_023428295.1 Pseudomonadota bacterium | reverse complement strand
GGTTTGCTGAGTCTGAAATACAATTACAAAGCACACAACGAAGCTGCGTTGGCTGCCTTCCAGGGCAAGCGAATCGTCAAATCGACATCCAACGCTTATCGCGCGGCCTTCTCGAACCCGAAAACGCGCTGGTGGTACATTCTTGGCACCGGCATGCGGTTCATTGGTATGTTTCTAATCGTGAACTTTCTGCCCTTTTAGGCTGTCGCACCGAGAGGTCACACCCGAACGCTCATGACCTCGCCACCCGCCCCAGCGCGTCTCACGCTCCCGCCCGCTCCATCCCCAGCCGGGCGATCCGCCGCAGTTCGTCGATCGGCGTCAGCCCGCCGGCGCGCTCGTAGTGCCAGAAGGTCCAGCCGTTGCAGGCTTCCAGTCCCTGCACCTGCGCGCCGATCCGATGAATGGAGCCGGCACGGTCGCCGGCGACCAGCGTGCCGTCGGCGCGCACCTTGGCGACGTGGCGGCGGCGGCTGTCGTAGAGGAAGCTGCCGGGCTTGATCATGCCGGCGTCGATCAGGCTGACGAAGGCGACGCGCGGTTCGGCGCGCTTGCCCGACATCATCAGCAGGTCGGCGGCATCCATCGGGCGCACAGACTCGATCCGCTCCATGGCGGCGTCGATATAGGCCTGCTCCCGCTCGACGCCCACGAAGTGGCGCCCGAGCCGTCTCGCCACCGCCCCGGTGGTCCCGGAACCGAAGAAGGGATCGAGCACGACGTCGCCGGGCTTGGTCGAGGCCAGCATCACGCGGGCCAGCAGCGCCTCCGGCTTCTGTGTCGGATGCAGCTTCTCGCCGGTCTCGGTCTTCAGCCGCTCCGAGCCCGTGCAGATCGGAAACAGCCAGTCAGAACGCATCTGCACGTCGTCGTTGGCGGCCTTCAGCGAGTCGTAGTTGAACGTGTAGCCCTTGGCCTGCGGGTCGCGGGATGCCCAGATCAGCGTCTCGTGGGCGTTCTGGAAGCGACGTCCACGGAAGTTCGGCATCGGGTTGGTCTTGCGCCAGACGATGTCGTTGAGGATCCAGTAGCCGAGGTCCTGCATCGTGGCGCCGACGCGGAAGATGTTGTGGTAGGAGCCGATCACCCAGATCGTCCCGTTCGGCTTGAGCACGCGACGCGCCGCGAGGAGCCAGGCGCGGGTGAAGGCGTCGTAGGCCGCGAAGCTCTCGAACTGGTCCCAATGATCATCGACCGCGTCGACGCGCGACTGGTCGGGGCGATGCAGGTCGCCGGCGAGTTGCAGGTTGTAGGGCGGATCGGCGAAGATCGCGTCCACCGACTTCTCCGGCAGGCGCTCCAGCGCGGCCACGCAGTCCCCCTTGAGGATCGTGTCCAGCCAGGGCGCTTCGCCGGTTGCGGCTGAACGAACGTCTACGGACTGCAAGGCCTGCATGGGACACCCGGTTACGCGAGACTGTTTACCGGGTGTTATGGTTACCGACGGCGGTGAACATTCCGTAAAATGGTGGCGAATTCTTTCAGGGCGGTCGTGATTTGCCCGCGCGGGCCGGATGGTGTATGGGCGCGGGCTTCTGGATTTCCCGCATCGTCTCGGTCTCGCTGTTCGGCCGAAGCCGGACGTCGAAACGAGCGGATCGTGAACTACGCCAAAGGCGGGTCTTTTCTCCTGCTCCCTCGGACGCTTCCATGCCCTCACTCGTCATTTTCGATTTCGACGGAACGCTAGTCGATTCCGAGTACCTCGCCGCCCAGGTAGAGGCCGACCTGCTGACCAAGGCCGGCTTTCCGATATCCGCCGAGGAAATCAGCGAGGCCTATGCCGGACTGACCTTCAAGGACATCCTGCTGCGCATCGAGGCGGTCGCGCAGGTGCCGCTCTCCGCCTCACTGATCGGGGAGGCCGAGGTGCTGGTCGACCGTCGGCTGCGCCGCGAGGTGCGCGAGATCGACGGTGCGTCGGCGGCGGTGCTTGCCGCGGGGCCGCGGCGTTGCATCTGTTCCAATTCGCGCACGGAGCGCATCCGCTTCATGCTCGACCGGACGGCACTCGGCCGGCTGTTCCGCGACGAGGAGGTGATCTCGGCGCTGTCCATTCCCAGCGGCCGCACCAAGCCGGCGCCCGACGTGTTTCTCTTCGCGGCGGAGCGCTTCCAGGCGGACCCGGCCGAGACCTTCGTAGTCGAGGATTCGGTCCACGGCGTCCACGGCGCCAGGGAGGCCGGAATGCGCGTCATCGGCTTCACCGGCGCATCGCACTCCTATCCCGGTCACGCGGACGCGCTTACCGAAGCCGGCGCCGAAACCGTGATTCGCCGCTGGGCGGATTTTCCCGGCGTGCTCGCCGCGCTGGCCGAGTGGTCGGACGCCTGAGACTGCCGCTATTGTCCCTGTGTGCCCTTCTTCGGCGGGCCTTCGTCGTATCCCGCGTAGATGCGGATGGTCCGCTCCGTCGGCTCGGGGATCGACAGGCCGGCATCGCTGAAGATGAACTGCGTGGCCGCCGCGCCTACCGCCACCTGATGCTTGTGCAACTGCGAATAAAGCACGTTGTCGCCCTGGATCATGGCGATGCGGATCGGCATGGTGATGGTGCCCGGCGACCCGCCCGGGCCCGGAACGACGCGGCCGGCGATGGCGACCGTTATGTTCAGCATCCCGTTCTCGCGCTTACAGCTACGCGTCACGTCGGCGATCGAGGCTTGATACAGCAG
>JAEYYV010000044.1 GCA_023428295.1 Pseudomonadota bacterium | reverse complement strand
TGTTGATGGCCGCCTGAGTTCGTAGCGTTCTGACCCTGAGGTCGATCGGCCGGATAGTCGCGGCGCCGAAGATCGTGCCGTTACGATCTTTTTAGCGGGACGCCGAAAAGATCGAGGGCCCCGGGTTACCGCCCGAGACCCTCAGCCGATGGACGCCGGCTTTGAGCACACGATGCTCGACGCCGGCGACCTGAGCAAGTTTCTCGTCCTCGCACCAGGAAGCGATGGACGTCAGCGAAGGGATTCGCGTCGAGAGATGCGCACGTAAGCAGTGCCAGGTCCTGTTCGGGATCTGCCGGTCCTGTTACCGCGGCCAGTGGTACTGCGGACCGCCGTGCAAGACGGTGGCGCGGACCGAGTCGAAGCGGCGCGCTCGAGCTCGGCACCAAGCTTCTCCCGAGGGCCGACTCGACCACCGTGACCGTGAGCAGGACCGCCGCGACCGCGAGGCCGAGTTGGCGCGCGTGACGGATCACAGTCCAAGTTTTCTTGCCCCGGTGGCAAGCGTGTGCCCGCCCGAGGATCCGCCGTCGCCGATATCCGGCGAGGTCGTGGTCATCGGCGAAGGACACGACGATGAGACACGGACCGACTGCGCTGTTGACGACGACTCCCGAGGTGACCCGCATCCTGGTGCGGATGGACGACGACGTGGTGCTCAAGGCGGCCTTGCTGCTCTGCTACTCGGCGAGGCCACCGCACCGGCGAGCGTTACCGACGCTGCTCGAGGCGATGGCGTTGTGGCACCAGGCTCCGGTGCACGCTGTTGTTTCTGCGCGCGACGTGGACTCGTGGTCGCAGCTTGGGCTCGCCGAGGATCTCGACGGCGGCGTCTCGACCGCGCACTACACCGTGGAGGTGCGCGCGCCGGTCCGTGAGCGCGGCCAGCGCATCCGCGGCCTCGGCTCGTTCACCGACGCGCAGCAGCTCGATTTGGCAGGTGTCCGATGAAGACCACGCCGGAGACCGAGGCGGAGATCGTGCGTCTTCACTACGCCGAGCACTGGCCGGTAGGCACGATCGCGACGCAGCTCGAGGCCCACCCTGACGTCGTGTGCCGCGTGCTCGGCTTCGGCGAGCATCGCGCGCCGTCGCGCCTGCGTCCGCGGATCTTCGAGCCGTACCGCGCGTTCATCGACGACACATTGAGCCGGTACCCCAAGCTCCTGTCGACGCGGCTCTACGACATGGTTCGCGAGCGTGGCTATCGCGGCTCGGTCCGCACCTTGCGCAAGTACGTCGCGCTGGTCCGGCCCCGACCGAAGCGTCAGGCATACCTGCTCACCGAGACCCTCCCAGGCGAGCAGGCCCAGGTGGACTGGGCCTATGTCGGCAAGATCGCGGTTCCCGGTGGCGAGCGCGCGATCTGGTTGTTCGTGATCGTGCTCGCGCACTCGCGTGCGATGTGGGCCGAGTTCGTCATCGACCTCACCGTCCACTCGCTGTGCCGCTCGCTCGTTCGCGGCGCGACCGCGTTCGGAGGAGTCCCCCGACAGTGGCTGTTCGACAATCCCAAGGTCGTCGTCCTCGAGCGCGTCGGCTCCGCCGTGCGGTTTCATCCGACGCTGCTCGCGCTCTGCGCCGATATGCGCGTCGAGCCCAAGCTCTGCGCCGTTCGGATGCCTCAGCACAAGGGCAAGGTCGAGCGTGCGATTCGATACCTTCGCGATCGATTTCTCGCCGGCCGCAGCATCACGAGCATCGAGGACGGCAATCGGCACCTCGCGCGGTTCATCGACGAGATCGCGCATACGCGCCCGCATCCGACGATCCCCCAGCGTTCCGTCGGTGACGTGTTCACCGACGAGCGGCCTCGGCTTCTGTCGCTGCCCGATCCGTTGCCTGCGACCGATCGCGTCGAGCCGGTACAGGTCGACGCCCAAGCGTTCGTCCGCCTCGACACCAATCGCTACTCGGTGCCGACCGATCACGCCGGTCACGTCCGCACGCTTGTCGCAGATGACCGGACGGTCCGCGTCGTCCACGGCGAGACGGTGATCGCCGAACACGCTCGTTCGTGGGGCCGCCGTCAGGTGATCGAGCAGCCCGCCCACCGCACCGCACTCGTCGCCGAGCGCAAGGCCGCACGTGCGCTCAAGGGCCGTGATCGCCTGCGTGCGATCGCGCCGGCGTTCGATCGCCTCGTCGAGAGGTGGGAGGTCTCGGGCTCGAGCCTCGGCCTCCGAGTCACGCGCTCGATCAAGCTGCTCGACCTCTACGGCGACGAGGTGTTCGCCGCCGCGGTCGCCGACCTCGACGCGCGCGGACTCGCCGATGTCGGCGTGCTCGCCATCGCCTGCGAGCAGTACCGCAAGGACCGCCGTCGTCCGGTACCCGTCGAGCTCGTGCTCCCCGCGCACCTCGACGACGCCGACGTCGTTCCGCACGACTTGGGGACCTACGATGAGTGACGACGACCTGACCGAGCGGCTTCGCCGGCTCGGCCTACGCGTCGGCCGCGACGCGCTCACCGCGTTCCTCGCGCACGTCCACAAGAGCCGTGTCGGCCCCACCGAGACCCTCGAGCAGCTCGCTGACCTCGAGGAGCGTGCCCGGGTCGCGGTCAATCTCGCGCGTCGGACGCGATTCGCGTGTCTTGGTTCCTTCAAGACGCTCGATCGCTTCGACTGGAATCACCCCGAGAAGATCGATCGCCCGCTCGTCGAGCGCCTTGTCGAGCTCGAATTCGTCGACGGTGGCGAGAACGTGCTCCTCAAGGGCGGCTCTGGTCTTGGCAAGACGATGATCGCGCAGAATCTCGCCCAAGCCGCGCTCGCCGCCGGCTTCACCGTGCGGTTCTCGACCCTCGCCGCGGCACTCGCCGACCTCATCGGCCAGGAATCGATGCCTGCGTTCGAGCGGCGACTGCGTCGTTACACCGCCCCGGACCTACTCGTGCTCGATGAGCTCGGCTACTTGCCCTGCGACACCCGCGCCGCTGACATCCTCTACAACATCATCAGCCGTCGTCACCAGCAGCGCTCGACGATCATCACGACGAATCTTCCCTTCAAGCAGTGGGGCAACACGTTCCCCGGTGCCGCCTGCGTCGTCGCACTCGTCGATCGCTTCGCCCAGAACTGCCACCGCGTCGAGATCCTCGGCGAGTCATGGCGAGCCAACCATCGCCTTGATCCTGATCGGCCTCCTCCGAAGCCAAGCCGATCACGCCGCAAGCGACCTTGATCGGTCGAGGGTCAGATCACGACGGAAAGTTCGGGCCGTTAACAGACACATCCATGCTGCGCTCAAGGAGCCGCGTGCACGTACGATGCGAGATTCGAGGAACGGCTTCGTTGCCAGACGTGAAGAGGCCGCTGCCCGATCGAGATCCACGAGCGTCGTTATTTCGAGCACGATGTTCGTGTCGAAAGCAGCGTCAACGGTGGTGCTCTGCGGATGCACGTCCAGCGGCTAGCTGCGCGCTGCGAAGTGTGTTGCGCTTGCATATCGGTCGATCGCCGGCGTGGCGCCATCGACCGGTGTCAGCGCCCGGACGGTGATGAGCACAAAGTGCTCGTTCTCGTTCTCCTCAATATCTGCCACTAGCGCAGAGCTGACGATGTTCACGAACGTCAACGGCGGGTCGAAGTTGATGAGAACGTCTCGATGGGTTGAAAAAAGTGCTCCTCTGATCTTCTGTCCGACATCGGCAGGCACGTCTCGAAGGAGCGCGGTCAGTTCGGTCGTTCCCAGCTCGAACGTGCCCATGTAGTCGCAACCGTCGCTGTGCATCAGAGCTGAGAATCGGAAAACGCCGTCGTCTACCTTCCCGAGCTGCTCGACGGGAACCTTGAAGAAACTGAGGTTCACGTCAGCTGTCATGCCGAGCTTCAACAGGTGGATGCCGAAGTCCTTCAGAAACGGCGTCGGCGGCTTCTCGAGTGTCGCTGGATGGAGAGCTTCGACCAATGCTGGCCACCACTCATCGAGGTTCATCAGGTTGATCTGGGTCCGCGGCAAGTTCCCAGGGTCGGCGACGTGGAAAATTGCGAGAGAACGTCCGTTACAGATCGCGTACCAATCGACGCGAAGCTCGCGGTTGATCGCGTAACTGTAGACCTGACCGACGTGACCAGGCGCTAGCACATGCTCGCTTGGTGCTTTCGCATCGAGGACGAGCACCGGGCGGTCGTCGACGTACAAAACGTAGTCAGGGATCAGCGACAGCTTCTTCTTCGTCGTTCCGATCTCTACCCACGGATGTGCGAGACGTTTGCTGCGCACCACCCGAAATCGCCCTGACGGTGAATACCCGAGCGCTCGAAGGATCGGAGCGACAACCTCCTCGCGAACGGCGTCCTCTCCGAAGTCAGCTCGATCGAGCGCTGCGAAATCGAAGTGCTGAAGCGGATGCATCCCACCATCGTAGGAGCGAGGACTGACATCCGTGCGAAGTCCTCGGCGGTGCGCATCTGCGGCGCGTGAGTTGGGTCCTAACCAGGTCCTGCGATCGAACTCGTCATCAACATCGCGTCGATCGAATTCCTCGACGAGGATCTCGAACCCAGCTCCAAAGCGCCGACGAGGTGCGTTTTGGGTCCTAACCGGGTCCTGGAACCCACCCGAGTTTGAAAAGTTGTGGCGCGAGGCAGGATTGAACTGCCGACCAAGGGCTTATGAGACCCCTGCTCTACCACTGAGCTACCGCGCCGTGGTGGGCGGAGAAACTAATGGGAAGAGCGCCTTCGGGCAAGACTTGCTATGCATGTTCTCGCACGTGCGATCGTCTCGCTGGTTGCAAGCTCCCAACGAAATCGCGGACATGGGTAGCTTCGCAGCAAGAGATGAAGTATCGTGCGGCCACATTCGGGGATAGTTCAATTGGTAGAACAGCGGCTTTTGGTGCCGTTTGCTGAGGGTTCGAGTCCTTCTCCCCGAACCAAGCCCGTGTCCTGAGGGCGTTGGAAGAACTCATGAAGCTCGACAAGACCACGTCCCTCTTCTTCGCCACCAAGATCGACAGCAAGCTGCGCGAAGGTCTGGCGTTGTCCAAGCCCGGCGACAAGAAGTACTTCGACGGAAGCTCCGAGGAGTTCCTTCGCGTCCTCGAGATCGGCGACGAGAAGGACAAGGAGCGGTGGATCGGCAAGGTCATCAAGCCGGGGCCGGCGGTGACCGAGGTCGACGACATCCAGCGCAACGTGCTGTCGATTCTGCGTCGAGTCGCGCCCAACGCGCGCATTCCGCAGAGCGCGGTGAAGATCTTCGTGCTGCAGGGAGCGGCGGCGTCGTCGGCGGTGATCGATGACGAGGGTGAGGGTGACGAGGCGGAGCAGGGCGGAACCGGCCCGTACATCACGTACTGAGGCGCTGCCCACATCACGGACTGCGCCGCGGCGAAGCTGTGCGAGAGTCGCTACGAGTAGCGCGAGTAGCGCGATGCTCGCTTAGCTCGGGTCGAGTGCGAGTAGGGGATCGCCGGCGGTGATGTCGGCGCCGTCCTCGACGAGGATCTCGCGAACCGTTGCGCGCTCGGGGAGACCGGGGCCGCCGTAGGTGACGCGATGGAACGTCTTCATCACCTCGAGCAGGCACACGGTCGCGTTGGGGCCGAGCTCGTCGCCGACGGAGACGAAGGCGGGTTTGCCGGGCGCGCTGCGCGAGTAGAAGCGCCCGCTGGTGGGCGCGCGGAACACGAGACCCGTCATGGTGGCGTTCTCCGTGGAGGACACGGTGGATGCGCCCGCGACTTGAAGCGAGGTGTCGAGGACGAGCAGCGGGTCGCCGTAACCGACGGCGCGCGGCGTGGGATCGCCGTCGACGATTCCGTAGGCTTCGGGCGCGAGCAGCGTGGTGCGGCGGCCGAGCACGTCGAGATCGCCGATCGGATGTGACTTCGCGACGAGGTCACCGCGGAGCACGCGTGGGAGGAACAGGCCCGTCGACGGCGCTGTGAGCGTGATGCGATCGCCCGCGCGGGACATCGCGACTTCGAGCGTGCGCACGTGCAGGCGCGTCATCGGCGGCCTCCGACGAGCTCGCGCAGGTCGTGCATCGACCAGATGCGCGGGTTCTTCACGCGGCGAAAGCCGGTGCCTTGGTACGCCATCTCGACGAGCGCGGCGAGGTACGCGCGGAGCTCGTCGACCTGCACGATCTCGTCGGTGTCCATCTGCCGCGCGGCGACGAATGGATCCATGTCGCTCTCGATGCGCGCTTCGGTGTCGCGCATGCCGGCCTCGATCTTCGCGCGCTCCGCGGGATCGGTGGCCATGATCTGGAAATCGTCGTCGAGCTTGGTGTTATACGCGGCGATCGCGAGCGTGCGGCCCTCCATCACGGAGAGGCGCGCGAGCGAGGTGGACAGCTGCACGATCGGATCGTAGGGCAGGCCGCTCATCGCGTAGTAGCCGGCGCCCGATGCCTTGCGCAGCAGCACGGTGAACATCGGCGTCTGGTTCGTGGAGTTCGTGTAGATGAGCGACGAGCCGTACGCGAGCAGGCCGTGTGCTTCCGCCTCGGTGCCGATGTCGAAGCCCGAGATGTCCTGCAGCCAGATCAGCGGGATGCCGTCGTCGTTGCACGCGCGCGAGAACGCGCTGATCTTGGCGATGCCGCCCCGATAGAGGATGCCGCTCGGACGCTGGCGACCGGGATGCTCGGGATCGCCGACGAGGCCCTGGCGATTGATCACGAAGCCCGCGTAGAGACCGCCGATGCGACCGACGCCGCAGATCATCTCTTCGCCGACCTCGGGCATGACCTCCCAGAACAGCGATTGATCCACGAGGCGCGCGAGCACTTGGTTCGCGTCGTAGGCCTCGCGGTGATCGGTGGGCAAGAGGCCCGCGAGCTCGGCGGCGGCGAAGCGCGGCTCCATGGGACCGAGCTCGCCGCGATAGAACGGCGCGCCGCTCGACGGGAGCCGCGCGACGTCGCGACGGATCGAGGCGAGCAGCACGTCGTCGTCGGGGACGCGCACGTCGGCGCAGCCGGATTGGTGCACGTGGACCTCGGGACCGCCGATGTCGAGCGACGTCAGCTTCTGCGACTTCGCTCCTTTGATCAGCGCCGCGCCCGCAATGACCATGTACGCCTGCTCGGTCATGTACACGCGGTCGGAGATGATCGGCATGTAGCCGCCGCCCGCGATGCAGTCGCCGAACACGCCGGCGATCTGCGGGACGCCGTTCGCGCTGAGCAGCGAGTTCATCTTGAAGATGTGTCCGGCGCCGCGCGCGCCCGGAAACGACTTGCTCTGCTCGGGCAAGAACAGACCGCTACAGTCCACGAGGTACACCGTGGGCAAGCGCAGGCGCAGCGCCATCATCTGCGCGCGTTGGATCTTCTCGGGCGTACGCGGCCACCACGCGCCCGAGGCGACCGTGTTGTCGTTGGCGATGATCATCACCCAGCGGCCCTCGACGCGCGCGAACGCGGTGACGACGCCGGCGCCGGGAGACTTCTGATCGCCGGGGAACACCTCGCCGTAGTTGACGAACGTGCCGGTCTCGAACGTGCGCGTGCCCGGATCGATCAAGCGCGCGATGCGCTCGCGTGCGGTGAGCTTGCCCTTCTTGTGAACGCGCTCGACGTAGCTGGGACCCCAGCCGGCTTCGACCTCGCGGCGACGAGTGCGCAGCCGCTCCTCGAGCGCGGCGAGTGCAGCGCGCTGCTCGGAGACGGTGCGCTCGTCGACGAGCTTGTCCAGCGGATCACCGATTGGCACGAGCGGAACAAACGCCATCGCGCGGTGAACCTACTACGTAACCCGCGGTCGCGGTTAGCTGCTCGTCGGACACGATCTCGTCATTCGACAGCCGATCGCGATCGTGTTCTCTTCGCCGCGATGTCCGGCTCGCTCGTCCTCGCGCCCACCGCCGATCCCAACGTGTTCCTCGCGCCCGACGGTCGCCGCCTGTCTCCGCCGCCCACGTGGGCGTGCCTGCCGCCTGGCGACGCGGGGCTGACGCGACGAGTGAAGGCGGCGGGGCCGTCGTGGGCCGTGATCGAGAAGAAGGGGCGCAAGTCATTCTCGAAGGGGCTGTGGGCACCCGCGGAGAACATCGCCGCGCAACGCGCAGCGCTCGAGGCCGAGCGGTCCACCGAGTCGTACGCGAAGAAGCGCGCGGCGGACACGTCGCGTCGCGAGCGCGCGCAGGCGGACTACGTGGTCACGTTCGAGCAAGAGGTCGCGGCGTACCTGCGCTTCTCGCCCATGTGGCAGGCGCGCGGCGCACAGCTCGCTCGCCTCGTCGCGGAGCACGCCACGCCGGTGGGCTCGGGCACGGTCGCGCGGACGCAGCGCATCCCCGTCGCGGAGCGCGCGGAGGCGGCGGTGATCGCGTGGATGCGGCACCAGACCACGGCGTACGACTCGATGAAGATCGAGCGCGTCGCGGGGCGCCGTCGCGAGGTGCGTCGAGAGCTCGCGCAGATCTCGCGTGCGCTTCTCGATCTGCATCGTCGCGAGGCGTTTCACGCGCCGCAGTCATGCTCGCTGTGCACCGCGCTCGCTCGCGCGAGTCAGGCTGGCCAGCCGGGAATCGATCGCGTGTCGTAGCGTCCCGAGCGGAACGCCTCGCTGTTCATGATCGCGATGTGCATCGGGATCGTCGTCGGAACACCGCCGACCTCGAAGCTCGAGAGCGCCGCGATCATGCGCTCGATCGCATCCGCGCGATCCGTGCCGCGCACGATCACCTTCGCGAGGAGCGAGTCGTAGAACGGCGGCACGACGTAGCCCGCCGCGACGTGCGTGTCGACGCGAACGCCGTCGCCGGTGGGCGGACGCCACGCGGAGATGGTGCCGGGCGCGGGTTGGAAGTTCGCGCTCGGATCCTCGGCGTTGATGCGGCACTCGATGACGTGGCCCGTGAACTGGATCGACTCCTGCGTCCACGCGAGCGGACGACCCGCGGCGGTCTCGATCTGCGCGACGACGAGATCCTTGCCGGTGCGCTCCTCGCTGACCGTGTGCTCGACCTGCAAGCGGCAGTTGAGCTCCATGAAGCGAAGGACGTCGCCGGAAGGACCGCGATCCAGCAGCAGCTCCATGGTGCCGGCGCCGACGTAGCCGATGCTCGCAACGGCGCGTGCAGCAGCCGCGCAGGTCGCCGCGCGGAGATCGTTGTCGATCGCGGGAGAGGGACTCTCCTCGATCAGCTTCTGGTGATTGCGCTGCACGGTGCAGTCGCGTTCGCCGAGGTGCACGGCCCGGCCGTACTTGTCGGCGAAGATCTGGATCTCGACGTGGCGACCGTCCTCGATCAAGCGCTCGAGGAACACGCGATCGCCTCCGAACGCCGCGCGCGCTTCGGCTTGCGCCTCGGCGTACGCGGACTCGACCTGATCGGCGCTGCGCGCGATGCGCATGCCGCGTCCACCGCCGCCGTTCTCCGCTTTGAACAGCACGGGAAAGCCCACGCGCGCGGCGACTGCTCTCGCGTCGTCGACGCCGGCGAGCACGCCCTCGCTGCCCGGGATGACGGTCATGCCCGCCGCGCGCATCGCTGCCTTCGCGCGCGTCTTGGAACCCATGAGCGCCGTGACATGCGGCGGCGGGCCGATGAACGTCACGCCGTGCTGCGCGCACGCGGTGGCGAGCAGCGGGTTCTCCGAGAGAAAGCCCCAGCCGGGGTGCAGCGCGGAGCAGCGCGTTTGCACGGCTGCTTGCACGATGCGCTCGACGTCGAGGTAGCTCTGGGCGGCGCGACCGGGACCGAGCACCACGACCTCGCGGCCCTGCGTGTACGGCGCGTCGCGATCCGCTTCGCTCACCGCGAACACGGGCACGATGCCGAGCGAATCACACGCGCGCGCGACGCGAACGGCGACCTCGCCGCGGTTGGCGATCAGGATGCGATGGAACAGCGGCGGAGCCATTACTAGCCGAGCTTGAGCGCGCAGGCGTCGGCGCCCGAGACCTCGAACTTGCCCGGGGCTTCCATCTCGACCGTCGTGACCGTGCCGTCCTCGACGATGAACAGGCCGCGCTTCGCGCGCGTGCCCATGCCCGGAATCTCGAAGTCGATGCCGAGCGCCTTGCTGAACGCCGCGGCGCCGTCGGCGAGCATGACGATCTTACCGAGCGCGTCGTGCTGCTCGGCCCACGCCTTCATCACGAACGCGTCGTTGACCGACAAGCACGCGACGAGGTCGACGCCCTTGGCCTTGAGCGCGCCGAGCTCGGCGACGTAGCCGGGGAGGTGCTTCTGCGAGCACGTCGGCGTGAACGCGCCGGGGAGCGAGAACATCACGACCTTCTTGCCAGCGAACAGCGCCGCCGGATCGACGTCCGCCGCGCCCTCGGGCGTCGCCTGCTTGATGGTCACCGATGGAATCTTGTCGCCCTTGTTGATCATGGCGATCGCTTACCACGATCAGCGCTCGCATTGGCCCTTCGCGAGCGAGCACGCGTGGGCGAGGCGCGGCTTGTCGGCGCGGAGCGCGGCATCGGCGATCTCCCAGCCGACGGTCTGGCACATCTTGCTGCCGAGCGTCTCGAGGTACTTCGCGCAGTCCGCGTCGAGGGCGCGCGTCTTGTCGATCACGATCACGTCGGTGCCGACGATCGCCCGGTATCGATCACCGACGCGCACGAACACCGCGTCGAGCGGCTCTCCGTCGAGGGTCACCACGCGCGCGGGCGCTTGCACCGGCAGCGCCCACCGCGTGCGCGCTTGGCCGCGCGTCAGCTCCGGATCGCCCGCGTAGTGCTGCTTCGACACGATGCTGTTTGTTCCGCGGGCGCGTGCCTCGCGGATCTGCGCTTCGAACGCGGGCCGCGCCGCATCGAAGGCGCGCACGTAGTCGGCGTAGGCGTCGCGAAACGGATCGGTGACCACCTTGATCCACTCGTCGCGCGCGAGCTTCCACTGGCCGACCGCGTCGAGATCGATCGCGGGCTCGCCCACCTGGGCGCCACAGGCGGCCACTAGCAGGAGCGCGACTCGCACGCGTCGAGCTTACGACACCGTCGGCGCCGCCGGATCACTCGGCGCACCGTGGCTCGGACGGATCGCGCGCTTCGGCTCGCCGTCGAGCACCTTGGGCAGCGGCAGACCGACGATCATCTTCACCGCGAGCGAGGCCGCCGTGGCGCCGAACACCGACGGCACGAACGCGACGCTGCCCTCGACGCGATGCTTGTGCTCGCAGTCGTTGATGCCGTTGTGGCCACCGGGGCACACGCAGCGGAACGCGCCATCGTCATACGCGAGCTCGTGCGGCTCGACGGGCGGCTCCTCGGAGTACACGGCCCAGATGCCCGTGGGCTTGGTGCAGTCGAGGTCGTGCTTGCGGCGCAGGTTCCGCCGCAGATCGCGCGCGAACGGATCGATGCGCGTGTCGCTGAGGTCGCTCACGCGCACCATCGTGGGATCGAGGCGCGCCGCCGCGCCCATCGATGACACGCAGCGCAACCGCTCGCGCACGCACCTGGCGATGAGGTGCATCTTGGCCGCGACGTTGTCGATCGCATCGATGACCACGTCGGGCTCGGGCACGAGCAGCTTCGCCGACGTCTCGGCGCTGTAGAACTCCGCGCGCGCTTCGATCGTGGCGTCGGGGTTGATCGCGCGCAGGCGCTCCGCCATCACATCGACCTTGGTCTTGCCGAGCGTGCCCTTCATGGCGTGCACCTGGCGGTTCACGTTGGTCACGCAGATGCGATCGTAGTCCACGAGGATCACGCGCCCGACGCCGCTGCGAACGAGCGCCTCCGCCGCATACGAGCCAACGCCACCGACGCCGAAGACCGTCACCGTCGACGCGGTGAGCCGCGCGATGCCTTCATCGCCGAGCAGCCTCGCGGTCCGATCAAACCTCCGGTGCGTACTGCTCATCGGCCCGATGTTTAGCCGACCCTGCCGTTCGCACAACAGCGAAAAGTGGCAGTGCGTGCACCGCACATCGCGTCATGGCAAAGGTTCCGTTCGCGCCAACGCGGCCTCGCTCCACGCGCCAAAGATGCGCCGCGCGTTCGCCGTCGTCAGCGCTGCGATTTCTTCGGCGGTCTGTCCCCGCGCCGCCGCTAACCCGTGGATCACGGCTGCCACGAACGCCGGTTCGGACCGGCCACCGCGATGCCCCTCGGGCGCCTGATCGGGAGCATCGGTCTCTGCCAACAGTAGCTCGGGGGGAATCGCACGCGCCGCCTCCACGGGCTTGCGTGCGTTCGCGTAGCTGACGGGCCCGGCGAACGAGAAGGCCAGCTGGAGCGCGCGATAGACATCGACCAGCTCCGCGCCGCCCGAGTAGCTGTGCATCACGCCGGCACAACGACTCGCTCCGTCCGCGAGGGGCGCCTCGCTGCCGTCGCCGGGCGAGGTATCGCTCGCGCGCTTCAGCTCCTCGCGGAGAATGCGCGGCGCGGCGTCGTGCGCGCGAAGCACGTGGATGACGAGCGGCAAGCCGGTGATGCGCGCGGCGCGAACGTGCGCGCGAAACAGCGCTTCTTGCAGCGGCATCTGCGCCGTCGCGCCATCGAGGCCGCACTCGCCGATGGCCACCGCGCGATACGCGATCGCCTCGCGCGCGATCCACGCGGCGATCGCATCGATGTCGACAGCATCGCTATCGCGGGCGTCGACGTCGCCCTCACGGCGCTCACCACCGATCTCGCCGGGCGCGAGATCCGGCACGACCTGCGGGTGGATGCCGATCGCGAGGCGCATCCCGGCCGCGCGGTGCTTCTCGACGAGCGCGGCGAGGGCCGGCCACATCGAGGGGCGAATCGCGGGCACGAGCATCCCGATCACGCCGGCGGACGTCGCGCGCGCCACGACATCGTCGATATCGTCGGCGAACGCTGGCACGTCGAGGTGGCAGTGCGTGTCGATCATCGTCGGCCTGCCGGCACGTCTGGGTGGCAATGCGTGTCGATCCTGGGCGTCGGCATGCCGGCCGGTCGATCGTAGCGCAGGCGTGGCGTAGGATCGCCGTGTGGCCATCAAGCTGGTTCGCCAGCTCACCCAGTGGATCAACACGAGCGACTTCGTCGTGGCCCACTGGTTGCGCGCCGCGCGCGAGGCGCTGCTCGGCGAGATGCCGATCCTCGCGGGTGGCACCGCGCTGTTCGCGATGATCGCGGTGGTCCCGACGCTGGCGGCGGCGGTGTCGCTGTACAGCGTCGTCGCGGATCCGTCGCGCGTAGAAGAACAGCTCCTCGGCCTCACCGCGGTGTTGCCGGCCGACGTGGTTGCCTTCTTGTCCGATCAGTTGCAGCAGCACGCGAAGCGGTCCAACGGCGAGCTCGGGTTGGCCCTCGCGATCAGCACCTTCCTCGCGATCCTGTCGGCGCGCGGCGCGGCGCGCGGGCTGATCGCCACGCGCAATCGCGCGTTTCGCGTGCGAGAGCTGCGCCCGCCGGCCAAGAAGCTCGTCGT
>JAEYYV010000153.1 GCA_023428295.1 Pseudomonadota bacterium | reverse complement strand
CCCGGGTCGAGGCGGAGGCCCCGGGCGTGCAACTGCGTTTCGTGTCGAAACCGAACAAGGATGGTGCGCCGCTGCGGGAGGGAGCGGTCGACCTGGAGACCGGCGTGGTCGAGGCCACCACCAGCCCGGAGTTGCGCGTTCAGGCGTTGTTTCGGGATCGCTACGTCGGCGTGGTGCGGAAGGGGCATCCGCTGACCAAGGGTAGGATCACGGCGGCGCGCTATGCCGCCGGGCGACATATCGGGGTCGCGCGGGAGCCTGGTCAGGACCCGATTGATGCCGCCTTGGCCGCGCGCGAGCTCAAGCGGAAGGTGGCCGTCTCACTCGTGGCGGGTTTCGCCACGGCGCTGGCCCTGGTGAGGAACTCGGACCTGATCGCGACGGTGCCCGAGCGGCACACCGGCCAGCTGCGCGCCGGCCTGCACAGTTTCGCGGTGCCGGTTGTGCTCCCGGAGTTCACTGTCTCGCTCCTGTGGCACCCGCGGCTCGACGCCGATCCCGGCCACCGGTGGCTGCGCGGAATCGTGCGCGAAGTCTGCGCCGCCCAGCGGTAACCCGCTCCCGGCCGCGGATGACCAAGGCCCGGCGAAGTGGAAAAAGGCGTTGACAGCCCAAAACTCGAAACGCACGTTGCCCCTTCCACTTATTGCAGGGTGGAGCAGCCCGGTAGCTCGTCAGGCTCATAACCTGAAGGTCGTTGGTTCAAATCCAACCCCTGCACCCAATTTCAAGCCCTTCCGCGACCCGGAAGGGCTTTTTTGTAATCACGCTGCCGGTGCGGGTTTGTGAGCACGCGGCGATTGATTTTGGCCGCGGGGGACTCACGCTGGACCTGTGCCACTCCGCGAAGCCATCGAGACCACCCGCCGTCACATCGACACCCATTGGGAACAGACTTTCCGCGACTCCCGCCATGAGGCCGCCAAGGAGTTCCCGCTGCCGCGGCCCCACACCGTGCCCTCCACCGATCCCACGATGTGGCTGTTTTTCTACTGGGACACTTATTTCACCAACCTCGGCCTCCTGCGCCAGAACCGCCTCGCCCAGGCCATCAACAACGCCGACAACGTCATCCACTGCATCGAGCAGATCGGCTTCGTGCCCAATATCTCGGTCCGCATCGCGCTCAACCGCTCGCAAATCCCGGTCTCGGCCGTTCTCTTCGAGGACATCTTTCGGCACACCGGCGATCTCGCCTGGTTGCGCCGGGCTTACGCGGCCCTGGGCAAGGAGTATGCCTTCTGGATGGCACTGCGCCTCGCGCCCAACGGCCTCAACACCTGCGGCACGCACGCCGATCCCGTCACCCTGGCCGGATTCTACGACGTCATCAGCCACCGTCTGTGCGACATCCCGGACGATCCCGTCGCCCGTCTCCAGTATCTCCGCCACAAGATGGCCGAGTGCGAAGTCTGGGACTTCAATCCGCGCTTCGACCAACACGCCGCCGATTTCAATCCCGTCGACACCAACGCGATCCTGTTCCAGTTCGAGACCATCGCTGGTGATTTCGCGCGCACTCTGGGCCTCGCTGCCGAGGAGACCGCCTGGCGCGAGCGCGCCGCCCGCCGTCGCGCGTTGATCGATCATTATCTCTGGCACGAGGCCAAGGGGTTCTACTTCGACTATGACTGGGCGCACGGTCGCGCGGGCGCCGTCGTTTCCGCCGCGCCGTACTTCGCGCTCTGGGCCGGAGTCTGCACCGAGGCCCAGGCCGCGGCCCTTGTGCGCAATCTTCCCCTCGTCGAGCGGGCCCACGGCCTCATGACCTGCGCCGAGGGCAGCAACACCTCGGCCAACACCTACCAGTGGGACGCCCCCAACGCCTGGCCGCCGCTGCAGACCGCGGCGATCATGGGCCTGCTCCGGTACGGCTACACGGCCGAGGCCAAGCGCCTCGCCGAGAAGTTCGTCCGCACCTGCGCCCGCAACCTCGCGTCCACCGGCAAGCTCTGGGAGAAATACAACGCCCTCACCGGCGGGATCGACGTCGCCGACGAGTACAAGATGCCGCAGATGATGGGCTGGACCGCCGGCGGATTCCTCCACGCCGCGGAGGTGTTGGAGAGCTGTTAACCTGCTTTTTGGCAATATGATAGGCGGCGCGCTCACCCGCTCGCCATGGGCTGACGTGGTGGCGAGCGTCTGCGGACGTGGCGCCGCGCTGGGTGGGCCCGAACCGAAACCCCCGAATTCGCGCTTGCCAGCGGCTTGAGGCGTCTCTGTTTTGGACCGCTCTGTCAGTCAAACCATCAACCTAAAACAGCCTAACGATCGCAAGGCGGCCCACTGGCCGACCTGTGTCTCGTCAGAAACATAGATCACATGAACACTACTCCCAAGGACCTGCTCGATGCCGGCGTGCATTTCGGGCACCAGACCAAGCGTTGGAACCCGCGCTCGAAGCCCTTCGTCTTCGACCACCGTCAGGGCATCTCCATCATCGACCTCGGCAAGACGTTCGAGGCCCTCCAGAAGGCCGTGACCTTCATCGAGGATACCGTCGCCGGCGGCGGCGCCATCCTCCTCGTCGGCACCAAGAAGCAGGCCAAGGAAATCATCCGCGAGACCGCGGCCGCGACCAACATGCCGTACTGCGTCGACCGCTGGCTCGGCGGCACGCTCACCAATTACGAGACCGTCAAGAAATCCATCG
>JAEYYV010000142.1 GCA_023428295.1 Pseudomonadota bacterium | reverse complement strand
CGAGCCCGTCGGCGCCCGGCTTGGTCAGCGAGACCTGCTCGGTCACGAACAGGCCGACGCGCCGATAGATATCGTCGAGGTGATCGAGCACGCTCTTGCCGCGCGCGCGGTTCCACGCGGCGAGCTCCGCGAAGATGATCGCGGCCGATACGCCATCCTTGTCGCGCACGAGCGGACCCACCGAGTAGCCGAGCGCTTCCTCGTAGCCCATCACGAAGCGGCCGCCGTGCTCGCGCTCGTAGTCGAGCGCTGCGTTGCCGATCCACTTGAAGCCCGTGAGCGTCTCGCGATAGTCCGCGCCCGCTGCCGTGGCGAGGAACGAGAGCAGCTGCGACGACACGATCGTCGTCGCGACCATGCGCTTGTCGGCAGGGGAGGTGGCGAGCAAGTAGTCCGCGAGCAGCGCGCCGACTTGGTCGCCGGTGAGGACGCGATAGCCCGCGCCCTCGGGCACCGCGACGCACAGGCGATCGGCGTCTGGATCGTTGGCGAGCACGAGGTCCGCTTGCTTCTGCGCGGCGAGGGCGAGCACGCGATCCATCGCGCCTTTCTCCTCGGGGTTGGGGAACGCCACCGTCGGGAACTCGCCGTCGGGCTCGCGCTGCGACGGCTCGGTGTGCAGCTGCGGAAACCCAGCGCGCACCATGCCGGGCTCGACCGACGCCGCCCCCACACCGTGCAGCGGCGTGTACGCGATGACGAGCGAGCGGCCGTCGATGGCCTTGCTCGTGCGCAGCTCGACGACGCGCGCGAGATACTCGTCGTGCAAGCGCTCGTCGAGATCGATCACGAGCCCCATGTGCCGGAGCTCGTCGAGCTCGGGCATCGGCAGCTGATCGCTGCGGCCGATGCTGGCGATCGAGGCTGCGATGCCCACGTCGTGCGGCGGGATGATCTGCGCGCCGTTGCCCCAGTAGACCTTGTAGCCGTTGTACGCGGGCGGGTTGTGGCTCGCCGTCACCATCACGCCGGCGCATGCCTTCGCGTCGACCACGGCCCACGCCGTCGTCGGCGTCGGCCACGGGCGATGCGCGAGATACACGCGCAGTCCCGCGCCTCCGAGCACGCGCGCGGTGTCCTCGGCAAACACGCGCGAGTTGCGGCGCGCATCGTGAGCCACCACCACACCGCGCTGCTTCGCGTCGGGCACGTTCTCGACGAGGTACGCGGCGAGGCCCGCGCTCACCTTGCGGACGAGCACGCGGTTCATGCGCTGCGGCCCGGCACCGAGGATGCCGCGCAGGCCGGCCGTGCCGAACTCGAGGGCGCCGGTGAACCGCTCGACGAGATCCGCGACGGCGGGCGCATCGCCGGCGTCGCTCGAAGCGAGGAGCTGCGTCAGCTCCGCAACGGTCACCGGATCGGGGTCTTCAGCGAGCCACGCACGCGCGGCTTCGAGTGCAGTGTTCGACATCGCGAGGACGATACCTCGCGAGCGCTCAGCCTGGACTCGAGGACGCCTGCTTCTTCTTCATCTTCGCGATGAGGCCGTCGAAGCCATCCTTGGCCATGATCTTGTTGAACATGGTGCGGTAGTTCTCGACGAGCCCCACGCCGTCGGTCTTCACGTCGAACGCGCGCAGCTTGTCGCCCTCCTTCACGAGGACGTAGTCCACCGCGATCGTGTACGGGCGGCCTTTGCGCTGCGTCTTGATCTTGGTCTGGACGATGGTGTTGCCGTCCTTATCGACGGACTCACCGACGTACTCGACCTCGTACGAAAGATTCGCGCGCAGACCACGCACGTAGTTGTCCTCGATCAGCTCGCGCAGGAGCTTGGAGAACTCCTCTTGCTGCGCCTTGGACAGCTTGCTCCAGTTGTCGACCATCGCGCGCTTGCCGAGCTGGTCGATATCGAGGAAGCCGCGCACGCTCGTGGTGACCTTGCCCGCGAGCTCCTTCTCTTCTTTGGAGCCCGCCGCTGGCTTCTGCTTGAGCAGGCCCGCGATCGTGTCGTTCGCTTGCTTCACCGCGGTCACGCCGGGTCCGGCCTTCTGGGCGAACGCCGGGGACGCCCACGTCATGACGGCAAACAGGAGGACAAGTACGTGCTTCATTTGGTCTCCGTAGGACGGCGGCCGCCGGCTTTGAATTCACCGGCGGCGCGGTCGAGGCGTACCACGCCCACGTTCCATTGGAAGACCGCTTGCGCCCATCGCGCGCGCATCTGGAACCACGCGATGTACGCATCCGCGAAGTCTTTGGGCTCGGCCGCGCCGATCGCGTCTGCCTGGAGGATCGATGCCAACCACGCGCGCGCGGCTTTTTCCCCTTCTGCCGCTGCGGCAACCTTTGCCGACGCGGCGGTGGCTTCCGCGCGCGCGGTCTCGGCGTCGTAGCCCGCGCCCATCGCGGCGAGATCCGCTTGCGCGCGCGCCTTCTCTGCCTCGGCGTTCGCGCGCTCCGTCTTGGCCTTCACCGTCCACGGCTCGAACTGCCATTGCAACGCGAGAACGAGGCCCGCGCCTTGCCGGTTGTACGGATCGTTCGCGAACACGCTCGGCGGATTCGACACGCCTTGCGCGCCATAGACGAGCGCGCTGCCGACGAGCGCGATGTCCGGGAAGTGATACGCCGCCTGCATCTTCGCGAGCTCGTCCGCCGCCGTCGCACCTTGCTTGGCTGCCACGGACTGCGGGCGCCGCTCGCCGGACAGCTTCGCGGGCACCTCGCGCGTCGCTGCTGCGAGCTCCGAGTCATCGATATCCGCGTCCGGCACTCCGACGAGCGCACGCAGCCCTGCGAGGGCTTGCTCCTCGCCCATCTTGGCGTCCGCGCGTTGCACCTTGGCCTCGGCGAGCAGCACGGCGACGCGCTGGCGATCTTGGATGGACACGTCGGGCTTGTCGTCGTCATCGCCGTTCATCTTGGCGAGCGCCTTCTCGATCTGCTCGATGCCGTCGTCGAGCATGTAGCCCATCTCGCGCGCGAGCTTCGCGCCCCAGTAGGCTTTGGCCGCATCGACGGCGATGTCACCGGCGGCTTCGTCGGCGAGCGCCGTCTGCGCCGCGAGACCCGCGCGCGCTGCTTTGCGTGCGTGATCGATCTTGCCAAACGTGTAGAGCGGTTGCGTGATGTCGATCTGGCCGCCGCCGAACACGCCTTGAAAGCGGAACGCGAAGTCCTGCACGTCGGTCATCGTGCAGGCAGCATCGATGCAATTGATGTCGGGGCTCGCGGTGCCAAATGCCGTCGCTTTGATCCGTGGATAGCGCGCGGCATCGGCCTCGCTGATGCGCGCGGCCGCTGCGGCCCGATCGCCCTCGGCCATGCGTGCTTTGGGACCGGCGAGGGCTTTCTCGATCACCTGCGGCAGCGTGAGCTTCTGCGGTGCAGCCGCGGCGACCGACGCGAGTGATGGGAGCAACAGGATCGCGGCGACAAGCGGGCGCATGGCCCGTGTTTACTACGCGGCTCGCTTGGCGTCTTGCACGTCACCCCGCGGTCATCGACCCCATCACCTTGCGTTGGCCGCGCAACGCGGCAAGATCTGGACATGTCTGTTGGCGATGGCCCGCTGCTGCTCTACGACGGAGACTGCGGCCTGTGCGCGAAGAGCGTGCAATGGATCCTCGCTCACGAGCGCGATCACACCGTGCGGTTCGCGCCGCTGCAGGGCGAGACCACCGCACAGCTGCGCGAGCGTTATCCCAACATCCCGCAGAGCATCGATAGCGTCGTGTACATCGACGGCAAGAAGGCGCACCTGCGGAGCAAGGCGTTCATGCACGCTGCCAAGCACCTGCGCGCGCCGTGGCGCTGGGGCTACGCGTTCCGCTGGATCCCCGGCTTCCTCGTGAACTGGCTGTATCGCTTCGTCGCGGCGATTCGCTTCCGCGTGTGGGGGAGGGCCGACGCGTGCTCGCTCGTTCCCCCCGAGACGCGACCGCGCTTCTTGCCGTAGCGCGAGCTACTGCTTCGGGCTCACGATCGTGGGCAGTCCGCCCTTCGGACGAAGCGTGATCAGTGGCTCGGGCGTGACAGTCGACACGATCGGATGGATGCGCGCGCGCTGCACCATCGTCGCGAGACAGAGCTGCGCTTCGAGTAGCGCGAAGTGCTGGCCGATGCACACGCGCGGACCCGCACCGAACGGCATGTAGTGATGACGCGGGCGCGCCTTCTTCTGCTCGGGCAAGAAGCGCTCGGGCTTGAAGGCGAGCGGGGCAGGGTAGTAGTCGCCGCGACGGTGAACGCCGCGGATGTTGAGCAGCAGGATCGAGCGCGTCGGAAACTGATGACCACCGATCGTCAGCGGCTCCATCGTCTCGCGGCCCGTGATGTACGCGGGTGGATGAAGGCGCATCGCCTCGTCGAGCACCGCCGCGGTCCACGGCATGTTCGGCAGATCCTCCGGCGTGACCGGACGATCGCCGAGCACCCGCGCGACTTCTTCCTCGAGGCGCGCGCGCGCACCAGCGTTGCGACCCAGGTGGTACCAGGTCCAGGTGAGCGCGTTCGCGGTGGTCTCGTGTCCGGCGAGGAGCAGCGTCATCACCTCGTCGCGGATCTGGCGATCGTCGAGCCCGCCCTCCTCGTCCTGCGAGAGCAGCATCGCGCTCAACACATCGCCGCGATCGGTGCCGCGCTTGCGGCCCTCGGCGATGAGGCCGTAGACGATCTCGTCGAGCATCTTCACTGCGCGCTTCATCATCAAGTGACGCGGCAGCGGCCAGTTGTAGCCGACCTGCATCGGCGACGTGATCGAGGCGATCGTCGCGCGCATCGCCATCTCGAGCGCCGATGACACGGTCGCCGCTTCGCCGCGGACATTCGCGCCGAACATCGTCTTGCCCGCGATCGCGAGCGTGAGCTCCATCATCTCGTGCGCGAGATCGACCTGCTGGTTCGGTCGCCACTTCGCGATCTGCGTGCGCGTCTCGTCGATCATCGTCTCGGCGTACGCGGCGAGGCGCTTCGGCGCGAAGGCGGGAGCGAGCAGCTTTCGATGCCGCTTGTGCACGTCACCTTCGGCGTTGAGCAGTCCCGCGCCGAGCAGTGGCTCGAGGAACTGAATGCCCGCCGTCTTCTTCACCTTCGCTGCCTTCTCGACGAGCACCTCGTGCATCACCTCGGCATCGGTGACCACGTAGACCGGCACGTGGAGCAGCTGCAATCGCACGATGGGTCCGACCAGTGCTGCATCGTCGTGCAGCGCGAGTCGATCGCGACGAAAGCGCAGTACGTTGCCGAGGAATGGGAGCCCCGGCAGTGTCGGCACGGATGGAACGATCGGCGCGACATCGCGGAACACGCTAGTAGCGGAAGCCATGTCTGCGTAGAATGCGAGCGATTGCTCACATTGCCAACTCGCGTTCCGAAATCTCGGGGAGGGAGCCTGCGGTGTATCGCCAAGTCAAGACAACGCCTCGGAAACGGCCACGGCAAACGCGCAGCAAGGCCACCGTCGACTCGATTTTAGAGGCCACGGCTCGGGTTCTGGTCGCCTCTGGCTTCGATGGATTGACCACCAACGCGGTCGCGGAGCAGGCCGGCGTCTCGATCGGATCGCTCTATCAGTACTTCCCGAACAAGGAAGCGCTCGTCGCCGCGATGATCGAGCACCACCTCGACACGAAGAACGCGATGACCATGAGCGAGCTGCAGCGCGTGGCCACGCTCCCGTTCGCGCAAGCGGTGCGCGTGATGATCGAGCTGACGATCGAGAACTATCGCAAGCAGCCCGAGCTCAAGCGCGTGCTCATCGAGCAAGTGCCGCGCGTGGGGCGCATGGCCAAGGTCGCGGCGCTGCACACCGGCACGCTGCAGATGATCACCGCGCTGTTCAGCGCGAGGCAGAGCGAGCTGACTGTCCGCGATCCGGACACCGCGGCGTTCATCGTGATGTCGTCGATCGAGGCGATCTGTCAGAAGGCGGCATTGTTCGAACCAGCGCGCCTGCGCGATCCGGCGCTCGTCGACGAAGCCACGATGATGGTCACGCGATACCTCGGTCTCAAACCCGACTGATCACATCTGCTAGTCTCGGCGCAATGCGACTCGCTTCGTTGTTGATCTTTCTCGCCGCGTGTCCTGCGAAGCCCGCGCAACCGCCACCGCAGCCGCAGGTGGGCGTGGGCTGTCCGACGGCGGAGAACGTGTACCTCGCGCAGTACGTGCGGCCGCCACAAGGCCAGCCCGGCTACGCGGGGTGGGCGCTCGCGCTGCATCACACGAAGGTCGACTCGCTCGAGGGACGGCCCGGCTTCGTGCCGATCGATGCAGCGACGGCCACGGCAGCGGGTGTTCCACCGGCACCACCGAGCGTGTGGATCCTCCCGCCGAACGCGCCGCTGTGTAAGGCGACGATCGGTGGCTATTACGCGGAAGCGGTCGACGCTTCGACGAAGAACATGTCGTATGGCGTGACGCTCGCCGGCTGTCCCGCGCCCACGGATCCCGACGACGCGGGGATCGCGATCGCGATGGTGTCGAACGAGGCGCCGTCGGAGTGTCAGCCGCTCGCGCCGCGCGGGATCGCCGCGCGCATCGGCACGAGCGACAACGGCACGTGGATGCGCCCCACGAAGGAGACGCCGATCCCCGCGGCGTTCCAGGCGATCATCCCCGAGCGCGCGTGTGCGTGCGAGAAGCTGTGGTCGATCGCGCAGGTCGATATCAACGACAAGCCCGTCGCGTGGTCGGCGGCGGTGAACTGGATCGATGTGCCGCAGAACCCCGATCCCAAGACCGCATGCTCGTGGAACGTGGAGACGTTCTCGGGCTTCTTCGTCGCGGGCCCCGACGGTGCGCCGGTGAAGGTCACCGAGGGACAGGATCATCCGCTCGCGCTGTTCGTCGTCCTCGCCGACAAGCTCGGCGCCAAGGTGCTCGTCGCGGACGGCACGGGTGAATACTCCACATACGATCTCGCCAACGGCGCCGCCACGCTCGGGCGCCACGTCGTGTGGATGATCGACGATCCGGAGGCGTACGGCGGCGTCGACCACCTCGGGCCCGAGTGCCCGCCGGCTACGCCGCCAGTTGCGCCGTAGTCATGCGCCGAGCGTGATTACTCTGTTCCCGAAAAAGCTGGGTAGTCGCAGGGTACGTTCCTCCCATTCGCCACCGATTGCTGGTTAGTGTCGGCCCCATGGCACATCGGTGGCATTTTTTTCGTGCGGGTGGGGTGGACCAAGTCTCGCTGCGCGACGGGAAGGATCTGCTCGCGCTCAAAGAGCTGGATCAGAAGCTGTGGGTCGCGCTCGCGATGCCGGTCAAAGGCGTCGATATCGACGCGGCGACGCTGACGCTGATCGACAAGGACAATGACGGACGCATTCGCGTCGTCGACATCCTCGAGATGGTCGATTGGCTCGCGGCGACGCTGAAGACGCCGGAGGACATCCTCACGTCGGCGGACAGCGTGAAGCTCTCCGCGATCAAGGACGAGAAGGTCCTCGCCGCCGCCAAGCAGATGCTCAAGGACCTCGGAAAGCCCGACGCCACCGAGATCGGCGTGGCGGACACGGACGCGATCACCAAGGCGTTCACGGACACCGTGCTCAACGGCGACGGGGTGGTGATCCCCGAGTCCACCAAAGACGAAGCCCTGAAGAAGCTGATCACCGAAGCGATCGCGGCGGTGGGCAGCGTGCCCGATCGATCGAGCAAGCCCGGCATCGACAAGGCCAAGGCCGACGAGCTGTTCGCGGATATCGACAAGCGCGCCGAGTGGATCAAGAAGGGCAAGGAAGCGGCCCTCACGCCGCTGGGCGAGGCGACCGGCGCTGCCCACGACGCGTTCGCGGCGGTGCGCGACAAGCTCGACGACTACTTCACGCGCGTGAGGATCGCGAGCTACGACGCGCGCGGTGCAGCGACGATGGGCGGCCAAGAAGCCGACCTGCTGGCACTCGCGCAGAAGTCGCTCTCGTCGAAGAGCGAGGATCTCGCGAAGCTCCCGCTCGCGAAGATCGATGCGAGTGGACGCTTGCCGCTCGACGGAAACCTCAACCCCGCGTGGGCGGATCGCATGAGCGAGTTCGTCACAGCGGCGATCACGCCGATCCTCGGAGCGAAGTCGACGCTCACCGCGGCGGACATCGTCACCGTCGCCGACAAGCTCGCGGGCTTCGCGGCGTGGCGCGCCGAGGAGCCGAAGACCAAGGTCGATGGCTTCGACGTCGGCTGGGTGCTCGAGCTCGCGTCGTCCGATGCGCGCAAGAAGCTCGATGACCTGATCGCCGAGGACTCGTCGCTCGCGGGCGAGTACGATCAGATCGCGTCGGTGTCGCGCGCCGTTCGGCTCCAGCGCGATGGCGCACGCATCCTGCGCAACTTCGTCAACTTCAGCGACTTCTACTCGCGCCAGGACGGCGTGTTCCAAGCAGGCACGCTCTACCTCGACGCGCGCGCGATGCACCTCGTCGTGCACGTCGCGGACACTGCCAAGCACGCCGCGCTCGCAGCCGCGTCGGACTCGTACCTCGCGTATTGCGACATCGTTCGCAAAGGCGAGACTCGGCAGATCGCGGTCGCGGTGACCAACGGCGACGCGGACAACTTGTTCGTCGGTCGCAACGGCGTCTTCTACGACCGCGAGGGCAACGACTGGGACGCGACGATCACCAAGCTCGTGTCGAACCCGATCTCGATCCGCGAGGCGTTCTGGTCGCCGTACAAGAAGCTCGTCAAAGCGATCGAGGACACGGTGCAGAAGCGCGCGGCGGCTGCGGACGCCGAAGCAACGGCCAAGGTCACCGCGACTGGCGAGACGATCGCCAGCGCCGACAAGGCAGCCGTCGTGGCGACCGCCGCCGCGCCGCCCGCCGGTGCCCCCAAGAAGATCGACCTCGGAACGGTCGCGGCGATCGGCGTCGCGATCGGCGGTATCGGCACCCTCGTCGGTGCGCTGCTCGGATCGCTGTTCGGTCTCGGCAAGTGGCTGCCGATCGGAATCCTCGCGATCCTCCTCCTCATCAGTGGCCCGGCGATGTTGCTCGCGTGGCTCAAGCTCCGCCGTCGCAACCTCGGCCCGATCCTCGATGCGAACGGGTGGGCGGTGAACGGACGCGCACGCATCAACGTCGCGTTCGGCGCGGCGATGACTCAGCTCGCGAAGCTGCCCAAAGGCGCGCAGCGCAGCCTCGACGATCCGTTCGCCGACAAGCGCACGCCGTGGAAGCGCTGGGTGTTCCTCGTCGTGGTGCTGGTGCTCGCGGGCACGTGGTACGTCGGCAAGCTCGACAAGTACCTGCCGACGTCGATCACCAGCGAGAAGGTGCTCGGCGACAGCGCGCCGATCGTCAAGGCGCGCAAGGAAGCAGCGAAGGCCGACGCACCTGCGCCCGCGCCCGCGCCTGCACCCGCGCCCTGAGCGTGAGCTCGGCGTACGAGCCCGCAACATGAACGTATGAGCGTATGATGGCGTCGCGATGGAACCGTTCGTCCAAGGATGGGGCCTCACGATCCTGCTCTGCGCGTTCATCCTGTTGGTCTTCCTCGCGGGGTGGCTTCACGTTCACCGCGAGCTGACCTGGGTTCGCGCGCTCACGGATCACCTCGGCTACGAGCTCGTCGCCGAGAACGGCTCCGCCAAGCCGCCGGCCTCACTCGAGGTGCAAGCGATTCGCGACGAGGCGCACTCGATCCTCGAGGCCACCGATCCCGCGTGGGCGCAGAAGCAAGTGCGTAACTGGCAGATGCGCGCGAACCGCCTCGAGCCGACGCTGTCGTTCTGGACCGACTTGCTTCGCCAGCTCGGTCTCCTCGGCACGGTGCTCGGCATCGGCCTCTCGCTCGCGTACACGGGCAGTGACGTCACGAAGCTGCTCGGTCCGCTCGCGCTCAAGGTGTGGACCACGGTCGCGGGCCTCGCGTGCTCGATCCTCCTCTCGGCGAGCTTCGCGCTGAAGCTGCCCGCGTGGGTCGACGCCGCCGAGAAGAACCTCGAAGCGTGGGACGCGAATCGCCACGCGAAGAAGACGAACCAGAAGCGCGAGACCAGCGAGAAGAGCGAGAAGAGCGAGAAGAGCGAGAAGAGCGAGAAGAGCGAGAAGAGCGAGTCGAGCGAGAAGAGCGAGGCATGAGGCAGCGAAGGCGCGGCCAGCGTCCGCCGGATCTCACGTCGCTGTTCGACGTGCTGTTCATCGTCGTGTTCGCGGCGCTGATCCGCGCGGCCGCGATCCAGAACGCCGCCGCCAATCCGCCGCCCGAGCCCACACCGCCCACGCTGGCACCGACACCACCCGCACCGCCGGCATTGCCCGCTGACGTGGCCACGCTGCGCATGCGCGCGATCGTCCAGCTCGACGCAGAGCTCGCGAGGCGCGCGCCGCTCGTGGTGCGCATCTCGGCGCAAAACACGATCGCGTCCGTCGAGGCCGACGGCAAACAGATCGCGCTCGACATCCCGCTGCTCGAGCACGATCCAGACCCGGACATCGCGCTCACGTACCTCGGTGATCGGTCCGTCGACCTGCGCATCTGCAAGGTCGCCGCGCTCCACCTGAAGGTCGACGATCTGTCGCGCTACCTCGTCATCATCGCGCCGCTCCGTCCCGTCGCGGATCTTCCCCACGCGCTGCACGACGGCCTCTTTCGCGATCTCGATCGCTGTCTCGCCGATCAACGCGGGCTCGCCACGCTCGTCGACCCCATGCCATGACAAAACCAACCGCCAAAGAAGTCGCAAAGGAGCTCGATCGCCGGCAGCGGATGCGAAAGCTCCTCTTCCTCGCGCTCGTCGTCGCCGCGATCGCCGTCGCCATCGCCTACCTCACGTGCGGCCACGGCTTTGGCCTCGGTGGGAGAGGGAAGGGCAGCGGCTCGGGCGCCGGCTCGGGCGCGGGGCTTGGCAGCGCGATCGCCGTCGACGCGGGCCCGAAGCGCTGCGCGATTCGCGTCGCAGCATCGGGCATCACCGTCGACGGAACCGCCGCCACCGTCGAGCAAGTCGTGGCCGCGTGCAACACCACCACCGGCGCCGATGTCACGGTGACGGGCGACGCGCGCCAAGGCGATTGGGACGCCCTGCGCGCCGCGCTCGAAGCGGCCGCGATTCCTATCGAGAAGCGCTGACGCCGAGCGCCGCGCGGAACGCATCGGGCTCGTCGACGCTCACGACGACGCGCGTTCCATCGCGCAGCTTGATCTCGACCACCGTGCCGCCGCCGATGTCCATGCGCGCCGCGCCTTTCAGGTACGCGCGCTTCTTCCAGTCGTCGGCAAACTCGGGGAGTCGCTGGACCGACTCGATCTCCGCGAGCTCCACGACGCCCGATCGCAGCACTCCGCGATGAAGCTCCACGCGTCCAACGGCGATGCGATGCGGCCGCTCGCGCATGGCCGCGTACAGTCCCACGAGCCACACGAGCCCGTAGGCCGCCACAACGTGTACCACCACGCGCGCCCAGAGCGCCGCGCGCGGAAGCACGACGAGCTCGAGCAGCAACACGTCACCCACCGCGAGCAGCGGGATCATCGGCAGCATCATGCGGAGCCCGCTCTGGCGGTGATACGTGAAGCCCTCGGGAACCGCGCGCCTCCACCCGCCCGCGACAAAGCGCGCCGCCATTGCCACGAGCGTCATCTCGATCGCCGCGAGTCGCGCAACGAACCGCGGCACCACCGCCTCGAGCCCGCGTGCGATCGCCACCTCTGCTCGCTCGCGCTTGTCGCGGCGCACGAACACGCGAATCGCCGCGACGACAAACGCTACCTCGAGGGCCACCACCACGCCGACGCGCACGTGCCACAACCGGTCACCCACGACGAGCCCGACGAGCAGCACGAGCGCGATGGTCGGCAGCAACAACCGGGTCCAGGGCAATTTGCCGCGGGCCACGTCTCTCACCGTCGTCAGCACGCGGCTTGGATGCCGGAGCGCGCTCGATCGCAACTTCGCGGGAATCGCCCCGCCTCGCCGAGCTGAAACGCGCTCGGGCTATAGTGGCAGGAGCTCGGCAAGATCCATCGGGACAGCGATTCCGACGGCGCAGCTTCAGGCGCGGGCGTGGGCATCCCCGCGGGAGCGGTCGCCGTCACGTCGTCATCAGGGGCCACGCGTTCGGACCCGACTATCGCGCGTGCGTTGCATGCGGAGGAAGTCGCACGAGCGCTTGACACATCGAGGCCTCCCCGCTAGAAAAGCACCCTGCCATTGCGGGAGTAACTCAGTGGTAGAGTGCAACCTTGCCAAGGTTGACGTCGAGGGTTCGAATCCCTTCTCCCGCTCCATAGTTAGACGATCGTAGCTTCGGTTCCCCACCACTTCGCCCACCACTTGGGGGCTCCGCCGGATTCGGTGTCGAGCATGGGGTCGAACGTCATTCCACCGAAGCAGTTCCCGCCGACCACGCGCTGCCCGTGCGGTTCGCGGGAAGAGTTCGAGGACTGCTGCGAGCCGAAGGGCGTTAATGGCGATGCGCTTCACGCAGCGACCGCCGAGGCGCTGCGCGCGACAGGCATCGACCCGGCCATGGTCTACGCGTACGAGCGCACGCATCTGATCATCACGGCCGAGTTCCGGCAGAAGAACCTGCTCGCGGCCGCCGCCGATCTCGACGAGTGGGATGACGCGATCGCCGAGTACCGCGAGACGCATCCCGCAAACTGATCGGCGGCTAACGCGAGAGTATCTCGCCGAGCTGATACCCGGTCCGTGTGTGTCCGTTGACCGTCTCGCATACCAAGACCGCAAAGCCTGTCCTGCCTCGGTCGGAACGTGACGGTCACACCGCCGTGTTACGCACACGGCGTCCAGGAGACCGATGTCGAACTCGAAGCGTTCCCGCCGTCATTTCACCACCGAGCAGAAGGTGACGCTGCTGCAACGTCACCTCGTAGACAAGGAACCGGTCTCGAAGATCTGCGACGAGAACCAGCTCCAGCGTCGGTGTTCTACGACTGGCTGCGGCAGGCGTTCGCGAATCTCGGCGGTGCGCTCGCACCGCACGCAGCGAACGACGCGAGCAAGCGGGAGAAGGAGCTGGTGGCGCGAACCCGCGAGCTCGAAGCGAAGCTCGTGAAGAAGGACAACGTCATCGCCGAAATCTCTGCGGAGTACGTGCAGCTAAAAAAAGAACTTGGGGAGCCCTAACGGGTCGCTGGGTTCCCCACGACACGCGCGACGCCGTCGTCGACTTCGTTCGCGCGTGGTCTGACAAGACCGAGATCGCCGCTGATCGCTTCATCGCGTGGATCGGCGTCGCACGCGGCAAGTTCTTCGAGTGGCGCAAGCGCTACGGCAAGGCGAACGAGCACAACGCGCTCGTGCCGCGTGACCACTGGCTGCTCGACGAGGAGAAGCGCGCGATCATCGGGTTCCACGATCGGTATCCGCTCGAAGGCTACCGTCGGCTGACGTTCATGATGATCGATCGCGACGTCGCCGCTGCGAGTCCTGCGAGCGTGTACCGCGTGCTCGCCGGTGCCGGCCTGCTCGACCGCTGGAACCCGAAGCCGTCGAAGAAGGGCTCCGGGTTCGTGCAGCCGCTCAGGCCGCATGAGCACTGGCACATCGACATCGCGTATCTCAACCTCGGCGGCACGTTCTACTACCTGTGCTCGATCCTCGACGGCGCGAGCCGCGCGATCGTGCATTGGGAGATCCGCGAATCGATGACCGAAGCTGACGTCGAGTGCATCCTGCTCCGCGCTCGCGAGCAGCATCCCGACGAGTCACCCCGCGTGATCTCCGACAACGGTCCGCAGTTCATCGCGAAGGACTTCAAGGAGTTCATCCGGCTAACCGGCATGACGCACGTGCGGACCGCGCCGTACTACCCGCAATCGAACGGCAAGCTCGAGCGCTACCACAAGACCATCAAATCCGACGCGATCCGGCCCGGCGCGCCGCGCACGCTCGACGAGGCGCGCACGCTCGTCGCGAAGTTCGTCGAGCACTACAACACCGTTC
>JAEYYV010000127.1 GCA_023428295.1 Pseudomonadota bacterium | reverse complement strand
CGCGCATGTTCTGGTGCTCGTACCAGGGGCCGTACCACCACCAGTACCGTCCGCCACCCGACTCGTTGTTCGCGTTCGGATCCATCGGGATCGGCCCCGTCACCGCGAGCGCCGGGTTCATCACCTCGAGCCCCGCCGGCAGCGGATCGACGAGCGCCACGTGATAGCGACGGTTCTCGTTGACCATCGTCAGCTTCACGCGCACGCGCGCGCCGGCCTTGATGTGCCACACGCCCTGCGCGTCCTTGGTGACGTCGTCCTTGTTGTCGACGCCTTCGTATTCGCGCGTGACCACGAAGCCGTAGTCCGCCGCGTCGAGCTTCAGCGACGCGGGCGCGTAGGTCATGCCGATGCGGTAGTAGAGCCGCCCCGCGCCGTCCTTCTGGATCGTCAGGTCTTGCTTGTCGTGCGTCGCGACGTCCTTCATCGGAATCTTCACGGCGAACGTATCCGTGGTGCGGCCACGGAACGCGAGGTCACCCGCGTAGTCATCACCGAGCCAGATGCGCGCCACGAAGTTCGGCGTCACCTTCTCGTAGGTCTGGAAATAGAGATCGAGCGCGAGCAACGCGAACGTGTTCTCTTGCGTGTTGAGCCAGCGACCTGCCTTGCGATGCGCGAGCAGGCCCGTGACGAGCTTCGGGATCAGATCGTTGCTCTTCTGCTCCTGGATCAGCGACTCGAGCATGATCGCGTCGACGCGGTGATTGCTGGCGAGCAAGAGGTGTCCACCGTCCGCGTAGCTCGTCACGAAGTTCGCGGCGCCTGCCGTCTCGCTGACGCGGTTCAACGCGTGACGAACGATCGCCGCGCGCTCCGGTGTCGCGCCGGGCTGTTGCGCCATCGTGCCGAGGAGCCACCCGAGCGTCTCCATGTTGTGCTTGTCGATCGCGACCTCGGCGAACAGCGTCTTGGCCTTGGCCACGTCGAGATCGCCCATCTGCTTGCGCGTGTAGAGGGCGAACGCGCTGATCGTGCGGCGAACCTCGGGCGGATAGTACGAGGGGTAGTGCTGCTCGATCTTGCGCAGGTAGTCCTTCGCGTAGTCGAGGAGGTTCTGCGGCACCTTGTAGTTCTTCGCCTTCGCGTGCTGCAGCGCGCTCGCCACGTACACGCTGAGGTAGGGCTCCGACGGGCGACCGCGCTCCCAGAACGCGAAGCCACCGTCGCTGTTCTGCATCTGCGAGAGGCGCTCGATGTCCTTGTCGATCGAGGCCGCCATCTCCGCCGCGGTCGGCATGTCCTTGCTCTTGAAGGCGGACAGCACGTCGCGCAGCGCGGCGATCGAGAGCACGCGCGAGCTGCGCTGCTCGGCGCACTCGAACGGATAGTGGACGAGGTAGAGGAACGCGTCGGTGAGCGCCTGCAAGTTCGTCGACGAGGTCGACACCTCGAGACCGCCGAACTGCGTGACGACCTGGTCCGGGAGCGCGACGGGCTGCTTGATCGCGCCGTCATCGATCACGCCATACGTGGCGAACGCTTCGGTCGTGGCCGGCGTCCACACGGGCAACGCGAGCTCGGCGGCGTCGCTGTACGAGCCGACGCTGCCGACGACTTGGAACCGCGCGGTGCCCGCCATCTCGGCGGCCGCAGGGAACAGCACCTCGACGCGGTCGTTGGGCGGCACGCTGACCGTGCGTCCCGCGCCGTCGGTGAGCGCGGCGTTCGTCGCGCGGACGGCGAGCTTCACCTGCATCGGCGAGTCCGTCTGGTTCTGCACCACGACGGGCAGCTGGAACGTGTCGCCGAAGTTCAAGAAGCGCGGCGGGCTCGGGCGCACCATGAGCGGCAACCGCGCCGTCACCGCGCTCTCGCCCTTGCCGAAGTTGCGCTCGCCGGCCACCGCGATCGCGACGATGCGATAGCGCGTGAGGTTGTCGGGCACCTTGATGTCGACGACGGCTTTGCCTCTCGCGTCGGTCTTCACCGACGGTGCGAACGCGGCGAGCGGGTTGAAGTTCGAGCGGATCGCGATCGCGGCCGTGGCTTCGCCATTCGCCTGGTCGCTGTCCTCTTCCTTCTCCTGCGCTCGCATGCGCTTCGGCTCGGGCTTCTTCTCCGCCTTCCCCTCCTCCATGGGCTCCATCGGCGCAGCCGCAGCGGGCATGACGTCGGGCATCGCACCACCCATCGCGGCGCCCGTGCCGGGAGCTGCATTGGCAGAGGCCAGGTTGGTCGCGTCGGGCTTCGCGAGCTTCACGTACGCGCGCAGGTAATGATCGCGCGCGTCGGGACCGCGGCTGCCATAGAAGCGACCGATGGGATCCGGGAACTGATACCCCGTGAGCGAGAGGATCGCCTCGTCGACCACGAACACCGCCGCCTCGGCATCTGCCACTGGCGCGCCGTTCGCGTCCTTGATCTCGAGCGCGAGCTTCGTGGCTTCGCCGGGCGAGAGCTTCGCGGCGTTCGGCGTGACGGTCACCGCGAGCGTTCTCTTCTTCGGAGGTATCGGCAGGTTCAGCTGACCCACCGCGTACGCCGGGCGCTTTGGCAGTGTCGGGCTCGGGAGCCCCTTGTCGTCCGTGCGCGATGCCGCGCCGACGAGATCGACCTGCACGTGGAGGTTCGGCACCATCGCGTCGGTGATCGGAACCGCGATCACCGTCGTCGGTCCTTGCAGCGAGACACGCTCGCTCTTCACGATGCCCGAGCGGCGCCAGCTCACGACGCCTTCGGCCGGATAGAACGGCGACTGCACGAGGATCTGGGCGGTGTCTCCGTCGGCGTACTCCTTCTTGTCGGGGATCAGCTGCACCTCCTCTCGCGCGACTTCACGCGCTGCCGGCCGACTTCCACCCGACACCCAGTACGTCATCGTCGTCTGGTTCGGGCGGCCCTTCGCGTCGGTGATCGTGGCGGTGACTTGATACGTTCCGCCCGTCGTCGTGGTGAACGTGCACTTCCCAGCGGCGCTCGACGCCGTGACGTTGCACGACTGCGGATCGACTTCCTTGGTCTTGTAGCGACCCTTCTCGTACGTGTAGTCGAGGCGGACCGACCTGACGTCGATCTTCGTGCCGTCGAGCATCTTGCCGTCGAGATCGACGCCGATGACGTCCACCTCGAACGGCACGCCCTTCTCGACGAACGGCTTGGCCGGCCTAAGGCCGACATACGCCGACGACGGATGCACGAGCAACGCGGACGACGCGGACCACTCTTGCCGATTGACATCCATCACGCGCGCCGTTGCCGACACGGACATCGGCACCGTTGGCTTCGCGGAGAGGAAGTCCATGTGCGCCGTATGCGCGCCCGTCGCGTCGGTCTTGCCGGTGAGCGTCCAACTCTTCGGCGCCTTGTACTCGCCATAGCGATCGCCGCCATCGTCGGAGTACTCGTCGTAGTCACGTGTGATCCACCACGGAGTCCACGCACCGAACGTGTAGTCGTCGCGATTGGGCGGCGTGAACGTCGTCTGACTCGCGGTGACGTACCAGTTCGTGACGGCGCCCGGCAGCGGACCGCCAGAGTAGTACTTCGCGGTGACGGTGACATCGCCGCCGTCACCGACGAGGAACGGGCCTTGCGACGCTTGCGCGCTCACCTCGAACTCGGGGCGACGGAACTCCTCGACGTTGATCGAGTGGTAGTACTGCCCGCTCATTCGGCCCGCGGCCGCGAAGCGGATCTGCGTGTAGCCGAGGTTCGGTGTCTTCGGCAGCGTGAACTTCGCGTCGAAGCCGCCCGTGATCGCGACCTGCGCCGTACCCGTGTTGATCTTGTTGCCCTGCGAATCGGTGACCTCGAACGTCACCGTCGAGACGAGATCGTTCACGCCGCTGACGTCGCCGCCCTTCCCATGATCGAGCACGCGCAGCCAGCCCTTGAGCGTGACCTCCTCGCCCGGCTTGTACATCTTGCGATCGTCGACGACGTACCACGCGAGCGCCTTGTCGCGGCTCTGCTTGGTCCACGAGCCACCCTCGCGCCACCACCCGTTGCCCTCGGCGACGAACGCGACGTCGCTGCCCTTGCTCGCGACGAGGTAGTGCCCGCCGCTCTTGCCGCCGGTCGTCAGCGGGATCGTCGCCACGCCCGCGTCGTCGGTGATCGCCGTCGTGCCGAACGGACGGATCTCGAGCTGGACGCCACCCACCGGCTTGCCGGTCGCGAGGTCCGTCACGAACGCGCGCAGATCGTCGCCATCGACAGCAGCGTCCACGGCGAGCTTCGTCGCTTGCACCCAGCTCACCAGGCGCGGCGGCTCGTACTTCTCGCGCCACGGAAACGGCTCGACCAGCGCGAGCACGTGTCCCGCGCCATTCGCGAGCGCGGGCGAGAGATCCACCGACGTCTCGACGAGATCGTTGCGACCGGTGGTGGTCTTCACCTCGTTCTCGACGACCTTCGTGCCCGGGATAGGCGGCGGACGATCTTTGTTCCACTGGTTGCGCATGTAGAACAGGTAGGCGTCGTAGTCCGCGGGCGTAACCTTGTAGAGACGAACCTTCAGCTGGTCGTAGTTCCTCGAGAAGAAGTCGAGCGTGGGCTTCGCCGCGATCGGATCGAGGACGACGAGGCCGCTCGGTCCGAAGAACGACGGCTGCGCGTCACCGACATTGAACGAGTGCGTCTCCTTCTTGCCGAGCGTCTGACCGAACTCGTCCCTGACCTTCTCGGAGACGGTGACCGTGTACTTCGTGCGCGCCTTCGTGAGGCCCTGCACCATCACGTACGAGTGCTGCGGCATGATCTTCACGCCTTCGATCTCGGGCGTGACCCTGATGTTGCTCTCGTCGAACGCATCCATGTCGAGCGGGTTGTTGAAGCGAACCTGGAACTGCATACCAGGGCGGCACTCGCTTCCCCATCCGCAGCGCGCTTCCTCGATCTTCAGCGGCGGATACGTTTGGAACGAGAACGTCTGCGGCGCCTTCGTGGTGTTGGGGCCCTCGGCCGACGGCGTGCCCTTGGGAACCTCGACGTTGATCGTCGCGTCGCCGGGCAATTCGCCGACGGAGCGGAACACGAGCCAGCGACCTTCTTGCTCGTTCTTGTTGGCCGCTTCGACCATGGTCGCGATCTGCGCGTGCTTGGCGATGTCCTTCTGCTCGAGAAGCTGCAGCGACGCACGCCCCGCGGAGCTCGTGACGTTGATGCGTTGGATCACCGCGGCCGGATCGATCTTCTGATCGAACAGCACGAACATCGGCACGTCGCGCCGCTGCGGTCCGCTCGTCGGATAGCTCGACACGATCGTCGGCGCCGGCGTCTCGAACGTGAACTTCGTGGGCTTCTCGAGCGCACTGCCGCTCGCGGACTTGGTGCCCGCCGGAACCTCGACGGTGTACGTCGTCGCCTGCGGGAAGCGGAGCTCCGGGTCGAACAGCACGGTGCGCGTGCCGAGCCAGCGCCAGTTGCCCTTGGGTTGTGGCGACAGCTTCACCGGTGTCGTCGCCGACGCATCGGTCTGCGAGGTGACCGCGACCATCGGTTGGCTGAACGTGACGGACAGCTCCGGTGCGAGCGGCACCTCACCTTCCGGCATGTAGCGCAGCACCTCGAGCGACGTGCCCGCGTCGGTGGCCGCCGGGGGTAAGAGCGAGGAGGCTGGCGGTGGGAACGATCCGGTGATCGTCTGTCCCGTCTTCGGCGGCGGCTGCGACTTGGGACGCAGCGCGACGTCTTGCTTGTCGGTCGCGGCGGCGGTGATCGGCTTCGCCCGCGCGAGCAACGCGTTCACGTCTGCGTCGCCGAGCGGCTGCGCGGCGCCGAGCGTGGCGCGGTCGTATGCGGGCGCGCCTTGCCTGCCCTCCGTGAGCCGCAGATCGAGGCCGTCGGGCGCATCCTTGTTCTGCGCGAATGGCGCGTCTGGCGTTGCAGGGCCCTCGCCGTCGGGCGTCGGCGGGGACTTCTTCCCGCCACAGCTCGTGGTCACAAAGGTCAGCAGCAGAGTACTCGCTACGAGTCGCTTCATTCGATCACCACCCGGTCAGAGCCGCTACGTCCGAAAGTCTCCGGCATGTACATCTCTTCTGCCTTCGCCGGAGGCACGACGAAGTTGCCCGGTGTCGTCGCGCGCGCGACGTACGTGTAGTCGTGAACGCCTTCCCACACCAGCGACGCGAACGCCTCGGTGCGCTCGTCGCGTAGGTTCTGGTGCTCGTACCACGGGCCGTACCACCACCAGTACGCGCCCCTCGATTTCTGCACGTTCGGATCCGTCGGAATCGGGCCCGTCACCGCGAGCGCCGAGTTCATCGCCTCGAGACCCGCCGGAAGCGGATCGACGAGCGCGACGTGATAGCGGCGGTTCTCGTTGACCATCTTCAACTTCACGCGCACGCGCGCGCCCGCTTTGATGCGCCACACACCGCTACCGTCACGCACGACGTCGCTCGGGTCGTCGACACCTTCATACTGTCGCGTGACGACAAAGCCGTAGTCCGCTGGTGGCAGCTTCAAGTTCTCGGGCGCGTACGTCATGCCGATGCGGTAGTAGAGGCGGCCCTTGCCGTCCTTCTGGATCGTCAGGTCCTGCTGGTCGTGCGTGACGACGTCCTTCATCGGAATGGCGATCTGGTAGTAGTCCGTCGAGCGGCCCTTGAACGTCTTGTCGCCGCCGTAGTCGTTGCCGAGCCACACGCGCGCGACAAAGTCCGGCGTCACCTTCTCGTAGGTCTGGAAGTACCGATCGAGAGCGAGCAGCGCGAACGTGTTCTCTTGCGTGTTGAGCCAACGGCCCGCCTTGCGATGCGCGAGCAAGCCGGTCACGACCTTCGGGATCAGATCGAGACTCTGCTGCTCTTGAATCAGCGCGTCGAGCATCACCGCGTCGACGCGGTGGTCGCTCGCGAGCAGCAGGTAGTTGCCGTCGCCATAGCTCGCGACGAAGTTCGCCGCGCCCGCTGTCTCGCTCGTGTGGTTCAGCGCGTGGCGCACGAGCTCCTTGCGCTCGTCGGCGGCATCCTTGTTCTGCGCGAACAACGCGAGGAGCCAACCGTGTGTCTCCATCGTCGCGGTGGTCGTTGGCTTCGCCGCGCTCGACTCGACGAACAGCTTCTTGCCCTTCGCGACATCGAGATCTCCGATCTGCTTGCGCGTGTAGAGCGCGTACGCGCTGATCGACCAGCGCACCTCCTTGCTGTAGTACCAGGGGTAGTAGTTCTCGATGTTCTTCAGGTATGGCTTCGCGCGATCGATCATCTGCTGCGGAACCGCAAAGCCCTTCGCCTTCGCGTGGAGCAGCGCGCTCGTCACGTACACGGTGAGGTAGGGATTCGACGGATGACCGCGATCCCAGAACGCGTAGCCACCGTCGTAGTTCTGCATCTGCGAGAGGCGCTCGATGTCCGTCTTCACGCTCGCTTCGAGGGCGCTGGTCGACGGCATGTCCTTGGTCTTGAACGCGACGAGAACGTCACGCAGCGCCGCGATCGCCAGGATGCGTGACGCGCGCTGCTCGGCGCACTCGTACGGGTACTTCACGAGGTAGAGGAACGCGTCGGTGAGCGCCTGCAGGTTCGTCGACGCCGTGGTGACCTCGAGGCCACCGAACTGCGTGACGACCTTGCCGGGGAGCGCGACGCGTTGCTTGATCGCGCCGCTGTCGATCACGCCGTACGTGGCGAAGCCTTCCGTCGTCGCGGGCGTCCACACGGGCAGCGCCAGCTCCGCAGCGTCGCTATAGCTGCCCGCCGAGCCCACGATCTGGAAGCGCGCCGTTCCCGCCATCTCGGCGGCCGCGGGGAACAGCACCTCGACGCGATCGTTCGCAGGCACGCTGACCTCGCGTCCCGCACCGTCGGTGATCTGCGCGTTCGTCGCCCGCACGCCGACGCGAACCTTCATCGGCGCGTCGGTCTGGTTCTGCACCACGACCGGCAGCTTGAACGTGTCACCGAAGTTCAAGAAGCGCGGCGGGCTCGGCCGCACCATCAGCGGCAAGCGCGCGACGATCGCGCTCTCGCCTTTGCCGAACTGCTTGTCGCCCGCCGTCGTCACCGCGACGATGCGATAGCGCGTGAGGTTGTCCGGCATCTTCACGTCGACTACCGCGCGGCCGTTCGCGTCGGTCTTCACCGTCGGCGAGAACGCAGCGAGAGGGTTGAAGTTCGAGCGAACAGCGATCGGCGTGTTCGGCTGCGGGCTCTGCGCCTCCCCCTCGTCGCGCTCGGCTTTCTTCGCATCCTTGGGCGCATCGGGCGGTGGTGGCGGTGGCGGTGGCGGCGATACCGTCATCGGTGCCGCTTCGGGCGCGGGCATCCCGCCCGCAGCTCCGCGCTGCGCCTGTTGTTGATCCGCCAGCGTGTTGGCGTCCGGCTTCGCGAGCTTCACGTTCGCGCGCAGATAGTGATCGCGCGTGTCCGATCCGCGGCGACCGTAGAACCGGTCGATCGGGCTCGGGAACTGGTAGCCCGACAGCGCGAGGATCGATTCGTCGACGACGATCACCGCCGTCTCGCTGTTCGCGACCGGCTTGCCGAAGGCATCCTTCACCTCGACCGTGAGCTTCGCGGTCTCACCTGGCGCGAGCTTCGCCACGCTCGGCGCCACCTTCACGTCGAGCGTGCGCTGCTTCGGCGGCACCGGCAGATCGATGATGCCGGCGGCATACGCTGGTCGCTTCGGCAGCGTTGGATCCGGATCGCCATGGTCGTCCGTGCGCGCCGCTGCACCGACGAGATCGACATGCACGTACATGTTCGGGACGAACGCGTCGATGATCGGCACCTTGATCGTCGCCGACGGTCCATTCATCGTGAATCGCTCGGTCTTCACGATGCCCGAGCGGCGCCAGCTGACGAGCGCCTCGGCCGGATAGAACGGCGCCATCACGAGCAGCTCGGCGGTGTCGCCGTGCTTGTACTCCTTCTTGTCCGGAACGATCTCGACGCGCTCTTGCTGCACCTCGCGCGCGGGCGGCGTGTCACCGCCGGTGACCCAGAACGACATCGTCGTCTGGTTCGGGCGGCCCTTCGCGTCGACGATCGTCGCCGTGACGCGATAGCTTCCGCCTTCGGGCGTCGCGAACTGACACGGCACTGGATCCTGTGCCGCCACCACCGAGCACGTCTGCGGATCGACCTCCTCGACCTTGAAGACGCCCTTCTTGTAGCTCCAGTCGAGGCGGACCGCCTTCACTTCGATCTTCGAGCCCACACTCGCATTGCCGTCGAGATCCGTGCCGATCACCTCGAGCGAGAATGGCGTGCCCCTGTCGACGAACGGCTTTGTCGCCTTGAGGCCGACGTACCGCTCCGACGGATGCACGAGCATCGTCGCCGCCGCGGACCACGTCTGACGATTCACGTCGGTGACCGACGCATTCGCCACGACCGACATCGTGCGCGGCGGATTCACCGAGAGGAAATCGAAGTGCAGCGTGTGCGCGCCGGTCGCGTCGGTCTTCGCGCTGTGCTCCCACGTGCGCGGCGGCTTGTAGCGCGAGCCGCTCTCGTCATCCCAGCTGTGATAGCTCCACCACGGCTCCCACGTTCCGAAGATGAAGTCATCGCGGTTCGGTGGCGTGTAGCTCGCCTGGCTCGACGTCACGTACCAGCTCGTCTGCGCACCCGCGAGCGGACCGCCCGCGTAGTACTTCGCGTCGACGGTGACGTCGCCCGTTCCTCCGACGAGGAACGGCCCTTGCGACGCGTTCGCCTTCACCTCGAACTCGGGGCGGCGGAACTCTTGGATCTGGAAGCCGTGGCTATACGAGCCGGACATGCGGCCCTTGGCCTCGAAGCGCACGGTCGCGTAGCCGAGGTTCGGGGTCTTCGGCAGCGTGAACTTCGTGTCGAAGCCACCGACCGCACTCACCGCCGCCGTGCCTTGTCCGATCTTGTTGTTCGTTTGATCGAACACGGTGTACGCGACCTGCGAGACGGCACCGGAGATGCCACCGACGTCGCCGCCCTTGCCGCGATCGATCGTGCGCAGCCAACCCTTGAGCGACACCTCCTCGCCGGGCTTGTACATCTTGCGATCGTCGATGACGTACCAAGCGAGGTCCGTCGAGCGCGTTTGCTTGAACCAACTGCCGCTCTCGCTCCAATAGCCGGAGTCGTCGGTGACGAACACGACGTCATCGCCTCGTGTCGCGGTCAGGTAGTGCTTGCCTTTGCCCCCGCTCGCCGGAAGCGGGATCGTCGCCATGCCTTTGTCGTCGGTGGTGGCCTTCGCCTTGCTCGGCGCGAGCTCGAGCGACACGCCCGCCGCGACCTTGCCCGTCGCGAGATCCGTCGCGAACGCGACGAGGTTGCCTGCATCGACATGCGCGTCGACCGCGAGCCGCGTCGATTGCACCCAGCTGATCAACCGCGGCGGCTCCCAGTCATGCGGCCACGGATGCGGCTCGACGACGGCGATGGCGTGACCCGTGGTGCCCGTGCGGAGCGCGGGCGACAGATCGAGCGATGTCTCGACGAGCTCGTTGGTCTTTGGCGTCGTCTTCACGAGCCCGTCCTGCACGAGCTTGCCCGGCATGCGCGGCGGCTTGTCGTGGTTCCACAGGTTGCGCATGTAGAACGCGAATGCGTCGTAGTCGCTCGGCGTGACCGCGTAGAGCTTCACCTTCATCTGCGCGTAGTTCGTCGAGAAGAAGTCGAGCGTGCGCTTCTTCGCCGCGGGATCGAGGACGACCATCCCTTGCGGACCGAAGAACGTCGGCTGCGCATCGCCGACGCGGAACTCGAGCGTGGTGTCCTTGCCCAGCGTCTGGCCGAAGTCGTCGAGCAGGCCACCCGAGAGCACGACCTTGTACGTCGTGCGCGCTTTCGTGAAGCCCGCGACCGAGAGGCTGGCTCCACTCTGCACGATCTTCACCGACGGAATCGGCGGCGTGATCGTCACCTGCGCTTCGTCGAACTTGTCCTCGTCGAGCGGGTTGTTGAACTGCACGTTGAACGGCGTGCCCGGATGGCAATCACCGCCCCAACCGCACTCGGCGCGCTCGATCGACAGCGGCGGATACGTGCGGAACGTGAATGACTGATCGCGCTCCGTGCGATTCGGTCCTTCCGCGCTCGGCGTGCCCGTGGGGATCCGCACCTCGATCCGCGCGTCTTTCGGGAACGGGCGCGTCGCACGGAACGCGAGCCAGCGACCGTCCTGCTCGTTCTTGATCGTCGCCTTGACCAGCGCGTCGAGGCTCTTGTCCTTCGCGATGTCCTCGGGCATCATCAAGCGGATCGGGATCGACGCCCCCTCGGCGAGCACCTGAATCTTGTCGACCACCGCCATCGCGTCGATCTTCTGGTCGAACGCGACGAACATCGGAACGTCGAGGCGCTGTGGCCATCCGTTCGACGGATACGAGCTCACGATCCCCGGCGGCGGCGTCGTGAAGGTGAACGACGTCGGCTCCTTGAGGACGCCGCCATTCGTCGATGTCACGCCTCTGGGAATCTCGACGCGATACGTGGTCGCCTGCGGGAAGCGAACGTCGGGATCGAACAGAATCGTGCGCGTCCCGATCCACCGCCAGCGCCCCTTCGGTTGTGGCGTGAGCTTCACCGGCGTCGTCGCCGCCGCACCGTCTTGCGACGTGACCGCGACCATCGGTTGACTGAACGTGACCGACAGCTCCGGCGCGAGCGGTACCGCGCCCTCGGGCATGAAGCGCAGCACCGCGAGGTCCTTGCCCGCATCGTTGGCTGCCGGCGGCAACAGCGTCTGCGGCGCCGCGGGGAACGTCGCCTTGATCACGTTGCCCGTGCGCGGTGGCGGCAGCGATTTCGGACGCAGCGCGAAGGCTTGCTTGTCCTGCGCGTCCGCTGTGATCGGTGTGGCACGCGCGAGGAGCTGCTCGGCCTCGGCGTCGGTCAGCTTCGCCGCGGGAGCGAGCTTCGCGCGATCGAACGCGGGCGCACCCGCCTTGCCATCCGAGACGCGCAGGTCGAGCCCCGGCGGCAGATCCTTCTGCTGCACGAGAACGGAGTCCGAGAGCGGTGACGTTCCGTTCGGCGCTTTCGACGAGCTCGTGCGTCCACCACACGAGGAGCTCGCGACAGAGACGAGAGTGACGAGAGCGAGACTGCGAGCGTAGATCGAGCGTCGTGCCTTCACGGAGCCTCCGGACTGCCTGTTCACAACGCACCACACCAGGCTTCGCGTTGTTCTGCGACGATACCGGAGATCCCGATGGCAGGAGCCCCACCGCCGCGCCAAGCTTTGGCGGCGCTGCGGTGTCAGCGCTGCGGCGGCAGCACTTGACCGTACTAAGCGTTCGCGAAATGTTCCGGCTCTATGGCTGACGAGAAGGCCCCGGCGACTGCCGTGGTTCCGTACATTCCTGCGAGCAAGTCGCTGCCCGAGCTCACCGTCGGTGTGCTGATGCTGGGATCGATCCTCGCGATCGTCCTCGCGGCCGCCAACGCGTACCTCGGAATGTTCGCGGGCATGACGGTCTCCGCATCCGTCCCCGCCGCCGTCATCTCGATGGCGCTGTTCAAGCTCGCTCGGCGCGGCAACATCCTCCAGAACAACGGCGTCCAAACCGCCGCAGCCTCTGGCGCGGGTCTCGCCGCCGGCGTCATCTTCACGTTGCCGGCGCTCGTGCTGCTCGGCACGTGGGCCAAGTTCTCCTACGTCGAGACCACGCTCATCGCGGGCTTCGGCGGAATCCTCGGCGTGCTGTTCACGATCCCACTCCGTCGCGCGCTCACCGTCGAGAATGCCCTGCAGTTCCCCGAGGGCGTCGCGACCGCCGAGGTCCTCAAGGTCGGCGCAGAAGGCGGCGGTGGCGTCGGCGTGCTCGCGGCCGCCGGCCTCATCGGCGCCATCATCAAGCTCGGCACGACGGGCCTCAAGCTGTGGGCCGAGGTCGTGCAGGTCGGCACGTGGATCGGCGGCACGGCCACCAAGGTCGCGGGCGCGCGCGCCGGTGCCGACGCGACAATGATGCAAGGCGGCGCGCCCGGCTACTTCGGCATCAACGCATCGCCCGCCCTGCTCTCCGTCGGCTACATCGTCGGCTTCAACGTCGCCCCGGTGATCTTCGCCGGCTCCGTGCTCAACCGCTGGGTCGCGGTCCCCATCTTCGGCATGACCGGCGATCCGACCGTCATCATCACGGAGCGCGTGCACGGCTTCCACTTGTCGATGCACGAAGCGATCACGCTCTTCACGCAAGGCGCCTCTGCCGTGCAAGCCAAGATCGCCGACGCCACCACGCACTACACGCTCGCGCAGCTCCTCGCCGGTGACGGCGGCGGCGACGCGATCAACGCGTCCGAGCAGATCCACAAGTACGTGACGCGCTTCCTCGGCGTCGGCGGCATGCTCGTCGGCGGACTATGGTCGCTGTTCAAGCTCCGCAAGTCGCTGCTGGGCGGCATCACCGCCGGCCTCGCCGCTTACAAAGCTCGCAAGTCGGGCTCCGCCGACGTGCCGCGCACCGAGCGCGACATGCCGATGAACATCATCCTCATCGCCATCGGCCTCTGCGTCATCCCCCTCTTCTTCATCTTCTATTACTTCACGAGCTCGTTCCCCATCTCGATCGTGATGTCGCTCGTCGTCATCGTCGCGGGCTTCCTGTTCTCCGCGGTCGCGTCGTACATGGCCGGCCTCGTCGGCTCGTCGAACAACCCGGTCTCGGGCATCACCATCTCGACCATCCTCGTCTCCGCGCTCCTCCTCCTCGGCATGGGCATGAAGTCGCCCGCCGGCCCCGTCGCCGCGATCCTCATCGGCGGCGTCGTCTGCTGCGCGGCCGCGATCGGCGGTGACAACCTGCAAGATCTCAAGTGTGGTCAGCTCGTCGGCTCCACGCCATGGAAGCAGCAGACGATGCAGATCCTCGGTGTCGTCGTCGCCGCGCCGCTCATGGCGCCCGTCCTCAACCTCCTCCACGCGGGCTACGGCATCGGCGACAAGCTCCCCGCACCGCAAGCCAACCTCATGGGCACCGTCTCCTTCGGCGTCTTCGAAGGTGGCCTCCCGTGGACCATCGTCGGCATCGGCGCCGGCATCGCCGTCCTCGTCATCATCATCGACTCGATCCTCACCGCGCGCGGCTCCACCACGCGCATCCCCGTCATGGCCTTCGCCGTCGGCGTGTACCTGCCGTTCGATCTCAACGTGCCGATCTTCCTCGGCGGCATCATCGCGTACCTCGTCAACCGCCACCTCGATCGCACCAACGCGACGCACGAGCGCCGCGCGGAGGTCGAGCGCATGGGCCTCCTCGGCGCCGCGGGCTTCATCACGGGCGAAGCGCTCATGGGCATCGGCATCGCCGTCCCCGTCGCCGCCACCGCCGACGAAAACGCGATCGCCCTCTTCGACGGCACGTACGGCGACCTCCGCTTCCCGTCGCTCATCTTCGTGGGCGTCTCGCTCGCGCTCCTCTACAAGCTCGCCCTCCGCCGGAGCACGAAATAATGACGCTCGAGATCCACCGCACGCAGCTCAACGACGAGATCACCGTCAAGCACCCGCCGCTCGGCACCGAGTGGCGCCTCGACGTCATCAACCAAGCAACGGCCTACAAGCCCGTCATCGGCTTCAAGCTGTCGCGCCTCGTCCCCACCGAGTTCCTGTTCATGCTCGCGAAGGACTACATGGTGCCGCCCGCCAACGTGGTCACCGCGAAGGAGCTCGTCAGCGAGATCTATCCGGCGTCCTACGCGAAGCAGTTCACGAAGGTCGACATCGCTTCGATCAGCGACCTCGGCGACGGATGGTGGATCGCGGACTACCACCTCGAGCACGTGAAGGCCGGCGCGATCCACAAGCGCGAGCGCGTCAAGACCGTGCGCGAGCACGTGATCCTCACGAGCGCCGAGGGCTGGCCCGACGCGATGCAGACGCACGCGGAAGCGGTCGCTGCATGGATGACGTCGACGTTCGCGCCGCTCGACCGCTAGACGAGCGTGATCGCTCGCGAACGTTCCTCGCAACCGCCCGCCATATGGCGATCACGCGAGCACGCAGGGCGAGCTCGACTCGTGTGTGTTTCCTGTTGGCAGTGGTCGTGGGCTGTCGAGACGACTGACAAGCCGCCAACGCCGGAGAGCGCGACGCTCACGGTTCCGGAAGGAACGGTCTGGTCCCTAGCGAGCACTCCGACCTGATTGGACGTCCGAGCCTGCGCGGGAAAGATCTCGGGCTTCGAGATCGATCGCGATGCGGTGACCTGCGCCGAGTGGGACGCCTGCGCGAGCCGTAAGACACGCACGTTCGCCCGGCTTGTCCGGTTACGGCGGACACCGAAAGTGGTGGAAAAAACCAGTTTGCCGCGCGCTTGGGGTCCGACCCCAAACTCGCCTCGATTTGGTCGAATCCACCACTTTCGTCCAGCGAGTTGGACACTTGTCCAGCCGGCGGACAACACACGCGCGGCTTCGAACGCGTGCTCGTTGTCC
>JAEYYV010000091.1 GCA_023428295.1 Pseudomonadota bacterium | reverse complement strand
GAGCGCGACGATGCCGAGCACGCGACGGCGACCGCGGGAGGCGCCGCCCGCGGAGACTCGCTCGATGAGCGCGGCGACCGCGGGATCGTCGGGCGCGAGCGCGTTCGCACGATCGGCGAGCGCCATGGCGCGTGGCAGCGTGCCGTCGGCGAGTGCTGCGTCGGCGGCGGCCATCGTGTGCGCGAGCACCTTCGGCGTCTTCTTCGCGACGAAAGCGTCGGGATCCGCGAAGTACGCGACGAGCTCGTCCGCCGGCTCCCCGAATCCGCCGGCGGCCACGAGCGCGCGCAGCTCGGCGGCGAGGACGGTCGCGGAGGCCGTGCGCTGGTCGGGCTCCATCTGCATGAGCTTCTCGATCACGCGTGACAGATCCGGGCCTACGCTCGACTTCTTCTTGGCCGGCGCGACGAGGGCGCCACTCGCGATCTGTGCGAGCACCTTGGCGGGCGAGCCCGTGTACGGCAGCGAGCCGGTCGCGAGCTGATACAGCGTGGCGCCGAGCGAGTACAGATCGCTCTTCGCGGTTGCCGTGTCGCCGGAGGCTTGCTCCGGGCTCATGTACGCGGGCGTTCCGAGCAGCGCGCCCGTCTTGGTGACGAGCGAGTCCTCGGTCTCGAGGCGCGCGACGCCGAAGTCGGTGAGGAGGAGGCGGCCCGTTGCCGCGATCATCACGTTCGCGGGCTTGATGTCGCGATGGACGATCGATGCAGCGTGCGCGGCGGCGAGCGCGTCGGCGAGCAAGGCGCCGATGCACGCGACGACCTCGGGGAACATCGGGCCGCGCTGCTCGATCTCTTGCAGGAGAGAGCGGCCGCGCACGATCTCCATGACGATGTACGGCGGGTCATCGCCCTCGGCGCCGCCGACATCGTAGATGCGCAGGATGTTCGCTTGCTCGAGACCAGCGGCCGCGCGTGCTTCGCGTTGAAAGCGGCGCACGATCTCCTCGCGCTTCGCGAGGTGCGGGAACAGCACCTTGACCGCGACTTCGCGACGCAGCTGCGTATCGCGCGCACGGAACACCGTTGCCATTCCGCCTTCGCCGAGCTCGTCGCCGATCTCGTAGCGGCCGAGCGTGTCGCCCGGGCGGATCGCACGCGCGCGCTGAATGCGCGCTGTCGTCGCGGCGCTGTGGACGACGTCCGCGCTGCCGGAGTGGTGAGTGGCTGCGCTTCCAGGCTCCGAAGCGTGCGTGTCTGCGACCGCGGGGTCGGTATCGTCAGCAGGCTTCTCGGGATCGGCTGCCACTACGCGTCACTAGGCAGACCACACCACGTGATTCGTCTTGTTCAGCGCCTTGGCCGACTTCATCGCTTTGCCGAGGCGACGGCCGAGCTCGTCGGCACCGGTGTTCACGTTGAGGCCTTCGGTCGTGGTGATCGCGGCGACGAGGTGGAGCGTGCTCGCATCGCCGGGCAACTCGTTGCGCTTGGTATCGAACGCGCCTTCAGAGCCCGAGAGGAATGCCTCGACATGCTCGGGTGCGAGCACGGCGATGAAGTCCGAGCCGCCGACGTGGCCGACGAACGCGCCGCCGCCCGAGGCGAGACGCGCTGCCTCGAGCAGCCAGCGACCGAGGTTCTTCACGACCTCCTCGGAGTGCGTGATGCCGATCGAGTCCGCGTACGGATCGAAGTTCAAGATGTCGACGTGCACCACGCACGTGGGCTTGCCGCTCTTGAGCGCGCCCTCGATCTCCTCGTCGATCGCGCGCGAGCCCGGCAGGTTCGTCGACGGAGATCGATCGCGCTCGCGACGCGCCGCGCGGATCAGCGCCTTCACGCGTGCGCCCATCTCGCGCAGATCGAACGGCTTGGACATGTACGCGTCGGCGCCCGCCTCGAGGCCCTTCACCTGATCGTCGATGCCGGCGAGCGCGGTGAGCATGAGGATCGGCGTGCGCGACCACATGACGTCGGCCTTGAGCCGACGCGCGACCTCGAGCCCGTCCACGCGAGGCATCATGACGTCGAGGACGAGGACGTCCGGATCGTGCGCCTTCACGAGCTTGAGCGCTTCTTCACCATCACGCGCGCGCAGGCAGAGAAAGCCAGCGTCGCCCAGCGACATGCTCACCATGTGAGCGATGGCGTCGTCGTCCTCTGCGATGACGATCTTCTTGAGAAGCATGGGGTTAGGAGGTGATACCGCCGATCCATCCCCAGCGTCAATCAATGCTAAGTCTCGGTCGTGGACTCCATCGACCCGAAGGTCGAAACAACGACGCTGGATAATGGTTTGGCAGTGACCACCGTCGCACTGCCCCACCTTCACACAGCCGTGTGCGGGATGTTCGTCAAGGTCGGGTCGCGGTTCGAGTCCCCCGAGGACAACGGCCTCTCGCACTTCGTCGAGCACATGCTGTTTCGAGGGACCGAGAGCTACCCGACGTCGCTCGCGCTCAACACGGCGATCGAGCGGCTCGGGTCGACGCTCCAGGCGGAGACCGGCCGGCACGACTCGCTGTTCCAGTTGGCGCTCGAGCCCGACAACGTCCCCGCCGGCATCGCGCTCCTCGGCGAGCTGCTATCCCGGCCGCGGTTCAACGAGATCGAGCTCGAGCGCGCGCTGATCCTCGAGGAGATCAACGAGGACTACGACGAGGACGGCGTGGAGATCAACGCGGACGACATCGCGCGCGGGATGGCGTTCGAAGATCACCCGCTCGGCCAGCGCATCATCGGTCCACGCAAGAACGTGAAGCGCTTCACCACTGCCGACGTGCGCCGGCACTTCGCGAAGTTCTACGGAGCCAAGAACTGCTCGCTGTGCGTCGCGGGTCCCGTCGAGCACGGGCGCATGGTCGAGGCGGCGCAGAAGTCGCTCGCGAACATTCCGCCCGGCGAGCGCGCAGAGCTCGTCGCCGCGCCGCCGCACGTGCCCGGACGCAAGTTCCGTCACGTTCGCGATGCCGGGTCGCAGACGTCGCTGTCGATCGTGTTCCGAGCGTTGTCCGAGCTCGATCCCGATTTCCTGACGCTCGGCGCGCTGCTGCGCATCCTCGACGACGGCATGTCGACGCGGCTGCACTATCAGATCGCGGATCAGAAGGGCCTCGCGTACTCGGTGCACGCGGGCATCGAGCCGCTCGCCGACGCCGCGCTGTTCGAGATCACGAGCGCCACGGCAAACGCGAAGGTCCCTGCCCTCGTCAAAGAGCTGCTCGCCCTCTGCACGGGCCTGCGCAAGGGCAAGATCTCCGAGGACGAGCTCGCCAAAGCGCGCGTGCGTTACCGCTACGAAGCGCTCGCGGCGATCGACGACGCGGCGATGATGGCGAGCTGGTTCGGCGGCACGCCTCTCTACTATCCGCCGCCGCCGATCAGCGAACGGCTCGCGAAGATGTCGGCGGTGAATCGTGATGCGATCGTCGATGTCGCGGGTCGTGTGCTGGCGCCCGATCGCTTGTGCCTCGCCGCTGTCGGGACGCTGTCACGCGCGCGACTCGGCGAGCTCAAGAAGACCGTCGAGGCCTGGCGCTAACTCGATGCCTGCGTTCTCCGACTACAAGAACATCGTCGTGCTCACGGGCGCGGGCATCTCGCAGAGTGCCGGCCTCGCGACGTATCGCGGTCCCGGCGGCCTGTGGTCCGACGAGGAGCAAGCCGCGCTCTCCGACGTGAGCTCGCTCCACACGATGCGCGAGAAGGTCTGCGACATGTTCTGGAGCTTTCGCGTGGCGGTCGTGAAGGTGTCGCCGACCGCAGCGCATCGCGCGATCGCCGCGTTCGAAGCGACGCTGCCTGCGAGCGCGTCGTTCACGATCCTCACGCAGAACATCGACGGGCTTCACCAAGCCGCCGGCTCGCGCAACGTGTGCGAGCTGCACGGCAACCTGCGGCGCTGGCGATGCGAGGTGTGCAACCACACCGCGTATCCGCCGGACGGCGATCCGCCGATTCACTGCGGCCAGCGCATGCGCCCCGACGTGGTGCTGTTCGGCGAGTCCCTCGGCATCGACACGGAGCGCACCATGAAGCGCGCGCTGCGCGAGTGCGATCTGTTCATCGGCATCGGCACGTCGGGAACCGTCGAGCCCGCCGCGAGCTTCGTGCGGTGGGCCGCGCTGAACCACGCGCGCCGCGTGCTGATCAACCTCGAGGTCTTCGAGGACGCGCGCGATCTCTACACGGAAGTCCACGAAGGCACGTCGGACACGCTCGTGCCCACGCTGTTCGTCTGACCTCGTCTACACTTCGCGCGTGGGCTGGACCGCGTACTACCAAGTCCTTCGCGATCACGAGCTCGACGACGACGAGCTCGCCCACGTCGCGAAGCTCGTGCGCGCCGCGCAGAGACGCCGCTGGGACGGCGAAGCGTTTGGCCTGGTCGTCGCCACCGCGCGCCGCCCCTCACGCGTGATCGCCAAGGGCTGGAACAAGCTCGGCGGTGCCTCCGACAGAACGCAGCTCGTCGCGACGCTCGACAAGCTGAAGGCGCTGCTTCCCGACGCGGACGTGCGCATCGCCGACGATTACGAGTCATTCGGCAAGCTCGCGGCGCTGGTCGCCGACAACGACGAAGACGGATGGAGCTCCGTGCTCTCGCTCGTTCCACCACCGCCGCCCAAGCACGCGCCGATCCTCGACACGGCGCTCGCGACCCTCGCCAACGGTGCCTCGCTCGACGAGAACATGCGGACCAGCACCGACCTCGTCCGCAAGGCGTTCACCGCGCTCGGAAAGAAGGAGCTCGAAAAAGCGCCGATTCGCGCGCTGCTCGAGGTCTGCGATCCGGACGTCATCGCACAGCTCGCCCTGTCCACGTACGCGCGCCTCGACACCGACGCGAGACACGCAGCGAGCTCGGCGCTCGACCGCGTCCGCGATCCACTCGCGCTCGTCGACGCGTTCCTCCACGCGTGGACCACGCCGCGCGGCACCTATTACTACGGAGACATGGCCCTCCCCGCGAGCTTCGTTCGCGCGATGGCCGCGCAGCCACGCGTGCGCGAACGCTGGATGATCGACATCACCGAGTTCGCCGATACCGACGAGCGCGAGCGACGACGCGCCGAGCGTGCGATCCACCTCCTCGGCGAATCGAAGCATCCCGACGCACTCGCGTTCCTCGCCGCGATCGTGCGCCGCTGGAGATCAGTGACGCCGCCGCACGCGATCGAGCACTACGTCTACCTCCCCGCGCTGCGCTACCTCTCCGAGGCGCACGCGCCAACATGGACCGCGACCACGCTCCTCGCGCTCGAGGGTCGCGGCTTCCTTCGCAACGGGGAAGCCTCCGCCGTCGAGTGCTCCACGCTCGGAGATCGCGACGCCGCGCTCCTCGCCCTCCCGGTGCTGCGCGCGCTCCTCGTGCAAGACATCGGCGTCGACGAAGCGCTGATCGCCATCGCACGCCTCGGCGCTGGCGCCGCTCCACTCGAAGACGCGCTCGCGCCGCACCTCGTGTACCCGTCCAAGCGACGCCGCGAAGCCGCCCGCATCGCCCTCTCGTCGATCCGGCGCACTCCACCGCCCGCCGACACCTATGTCCCCGTCGGCCCCGACGCGCTCGTCGCGCATCGCAATCGCGCCGTCCGTCACAGCGCGCTCGCGACCGTCCACGCGAGAAAGGACCCCTCGCTGTTCGCAGCCCTCGTTCATGCCGAGCACATCGACGCCACGCTGTGCGCCGCCATCGGCTGGGACTCGCTGCCCTTCACCTGGCACGACTGGGCCCCGATCCTCGGCAAGCAACTCGCGAGCGCCGGACGCTCCGAACGGCTCGCCTTCGTCCAGCGTGGCAGCGCGAGCGACCTGGCCCCGCAACGCGAGCTCGCCGTCATCACCCCGCTGGTCTCACTCGTCGAGCTCGATGCTGCTGCCATTCGCGCGCACTACGGCGCGCTGACCTTCACGCTCGACGAACCCACGCGCGCCAGCCTTCTCGCACGCGAACGCGATGCATTTGGCGATCGCCCGCCGCCGCCCTAACGAGCCAGCTTCTCGGGACACGAAGATCACCGTCGCGTCGACGGGCAAGGCGGTTACATGATCCAGGGGTTGTCGTACATGCCCGGGTCCATCAGGCCCGTGGGCAGGTCGTCGACACCGAAATCCAGGAGGCCCGTCGGGAGCTCGGGCGTCGGATTGAAGAACGGTCCGCCTCCACCGCCACCCGGCAAGAGGTCCGGAAGCGAGAATCCACCGTCGAAGAGCGGACCGATGTCCGGCGTCGGATTGAAGAACGGGCCGCCTCCACCACCGCCGAAGCCGAGTCCACCCGCGACGGCGCCTGCTGCACCACTGATGCCTCGACCGATTCCGCCGGCGAGATCACCGAGGCCAGAGAGCAAACCACCACCCTTTGACTCACCCAGATCTGGCATGAACATGCCTTATCCTACGCCGGCGGCGCCGAAATGGTGCCCGAGGAATCGACATGAACTGGGAAGCAATTCAGGCAGAGCTAGGTAGGGCGTTCCGGGTCGTGTCGGACGATCCCGAGCAGTTCGTCGTTGCGGTGACGCTGCCCGTGCAAGGGACCGAACATTCTCAGGAGATCAGCCTGAAGCCGACGACCCTCGATACCGTGCCGTGGCTGGCGATGATCTCGCCGGTGGCGAGCGGAGCACAGCTCGATCTGGCCGGTGTGCTCGCGATTCAGGATCACGTCCTGCTCGGGGCGCTCGTCGTTCGTGGCGAGGTGTTGCTGCTTCGGCATGGGATCGCGATGCCGCCGCTCACTCCGGAGGCGGCGCGATGGAACGTGGGTGTGTTCGGGCGGACCGCGATGAAGATCCGGTTGAACGCGCCGCGTGCGAAGCGATCGGCAGCGGCGGCGCACGCGCACTACACCGAGGACGAGTATTAGACGGTACCTCGACGGTACGCGATCAGCGCGACGTCGACAGCGCCGTGCATCAGTTGGGGCGCGGGCCGCGTCCCCCGCCACCACCGCCAGCCCCGCCACCGCCGCCACCGCCGCCACGACGACGACGGCGACCGCCGCCACCACCAC
>JAEYYV010000031.1 GCA_023428295.1 Pseudomonadota bacterium | reverse complement strand
TCCGCGCGCAGTCGGAGCAGCTCGCGAGATGAGCGGCGATCGAACGATCACCCGCCGCCAGCAGCTCCGCGTCCGGACACGTCACGCGTCTCTCGTAACACGGACGAATTCACGTGGTTGTAAGATTCTCGTTGACGCTTCGCGGTCGATGCCGTAGTTCTGCAGGCCTCATCGGGTGCTCACGCGCTCAGGCCAAACCGGCCTCGAGACGCACGCTCGGTCGACCAGGCAAGGTCGTCATCGGGGCGTGTCCGACCAGGGAATGCACACCCTTCACCGAGGTTCCGGGAGCGAACAGGTGGTGCCGGATGGGACCGGGATATGAAGGTTCGAATCCTTCCTCCTCCACACTTATGGGGGGGTGGCGAAACGGTAAACGCACTGGGCTTGCACATCCCAGCATTCCAGCGGTCTCGCAATCCGCAAAAAACCTGTGCAGGTCGTCGTCGGTGATCGCCCGGAAGGATCATCGATCCAACCACGCGTCGTACGCCTCGCATCGATCTCGACCACGCCGTCGCCTCGCCAGTACCACTCCGGTATCCGCGATCGCGAGCGCGTGACATCGCGTCGATTCAACGCGTACGCCGCGGAGCCCCTCGCAGCCGCGCGCGAGCAAGACAGCACGCACGCCATGGCGAGTTGGTGGTCATCCGACGCCGGCCATCTTTTTCTGTTACCCGCACGTGCGGGTCGTTCGAAGGAGACTGACATGCAGCACATTCATCTGAACCTCCACGAGCGCGCAGTGCTCGTGCGCGACGGCAAGCCCGTGCGCGCACTGGGCCCTGGTCGCTACACCCTCTGGAAGCGGTACGAGGTGATCCGGTTCGATACGGACCAGCTCACGTTCACCGCTCCGGCGTCGATCCTCGCCGGCATTCCGGCCGAGTGGTACTCGACGGTGCATCTCGGCGCCGCGCAGTACGGCATCGTGCTTCGCGACGAGCGCGCGGCCGCGTTTCTGCGCCCGGGTGTTCACCGCGTGTGGAACGTCGAGTCGAACATCACGTGGCGCGTGTACGACGAGAAGGACCCGCTGCCCGAGCTCACGGACGAGCTGCGCAAGGTGATCCCGTCGGCGGAGCTGCTCGAAGCGAACGTCGACACGAACCAGCGTGCAGTCCTGCTGCGCGACGGTAAGGCCGAGCGCGTGCTCGAGCCGGGGCACTACGCGTTCTGGGGCAAGCACAACACGCTCGCGATCTGGAACGTCGACGACATCGTCTTCATGGCGCAGCCCGACGTGCTCGCCAAGATTCCGCCGCATTGGTACTCGATGCTCACGCTCGGCACGCTCGAGCGTGCGGTCGTGTACCGCGACGCGAAGCCGGTCAAGTACCTGCGTCCGGGTGTGCATCGTCTGTGGACGGTGAACCCGAACATCGAGGTGAAGACGTTCGAGGTGACGGGTGAAGCGCCCGAGCTGACCGACGAGCTGCGCGCGGTGATCCCGGCGACGGAGGTCATCGAGCAGCAGGTGCGTCAGTTCGAGCGTGGTCTCAAGTACGTGCAGGGTCGCTTCGAGGGAATCCTCGAGCCGGGCCGTCACGTGTTCTGGAACCACCCGGGTGCTCGCATCACCGTGGCCGTGCTCGACACGCGCGTGCAGCAGCTGAAGATCGAGGGTCAGGAGCTCATGACGCGTGACAAGGTCACGCTGCGCCTGACGCTCACGGCGGAGTACGCGCCGTCGGACGCGCCCACGACCGTTCACGCGGTCGCGGACGTGAAGGACGCGCTGTACCTGGCGGTTCAGCTGGCGGCACGCGAGTACGTCGCGGGCATCACGCTCGACGAGCTGCTCGAGGGTCGCGACACGCTCACCAAGTACCTCGAGGCGCAGGTCGTCCCGCGTGCAGAGGTGTTCGGCGTGCGTGTTCACCGCGTCGGTGTGAAGGACGTGATCCTGCCCGGCGAGATGAAGACGCTGCTCAACAAGGTGATCGAGGCGGAGAAGGCCGCTGCCGCGAACGTGATCCTGCGCCGCGAGGACGCAGCGGCGACGCGCAACATGGCGAACACCGCGAAGGTCATCGCGGAGAACCCCGTGCTGATGCGCCTCAAGGAGCTCGAGACGATGAAGGAGATCGCCGAGAGGATCGACGAGATCAAGCTCGTCATGGGTGCCGACGGAATGACCAAGCTCCTGCCGTTCGCTAACGGCAAGGCAGAGACCAACCAGGCGTAGCGACCCTGACTGACCGAGTGGCCGATCGTGGTGTTGCACGCACTGCGATCGGCCATTCGCCTGTTTCGGCTACGTCGCTTCCTTGCGCGTGCGCGAGACGAGCCTCGACCACGCGGTCTTGAGCTCGCCGCCGAGACCGAACGGCTGGGCCGTCACGAGGTACGAGCCATCGGCTTGCTTGTCGCAGCTCTTCACGTTCGCGAGCATCGTGACGTTTCCAGCGTCGTCGTGCAGCGTGAGATCCGCGATCCACGCGACCGGGTATGGGAACGCGCTAGCGAAGCCGAGGATGTTCGGACCGACCATCGTCGCGCGATGCTCGGCGTGCCCTTTGCCTTCGACGACAAAGTTCACGGGCCAGCCCTCGAGCGGCGGCAGGAGCGCTGTCTCGATCAGCATGCGCCGCATGACCACCGTCTTGTCGACGGGGACCTCGAACGCGCGCAGCTGCTCCGAGATGCGCGGCATCATCGCCACGATCGCAGTGACCTCCTCGGGGGCGAGGCCGCTGACCATCGACAGGGCGTTCGGATCCGCGGCGGGACCGCGATCGAGCACCTCGATGACGTCGTCGACCTGGAGGATCAGCTCGACGAGGGGACGATTCGCGGCGGTCGCCTTCGTCGGCTCGTGGTGGTGAGCCATCACGTCGGCGACTTGCTCGGGCAGCTGCCAGCGCGCAGCCACGATCATGCCGAGCTCGACATGCGTCTGATCGACGATCGCTTGCCACGCGTGCTCGGGCATCTTCGGTGCGTCGGGCATCGCCTCGATGCACGCGAGTACGACGACCGCGCCGAAGTCGTGCAACAGCCCCGCGACGAACGCTTGCTCGGGATCGATCCCTCGATGCGGCGCGATCTCTTTGCAGAACATCGCGGACAGCAGCGAGCGACGCCAGACGTCGCGGCGCAACACGGCCAACGGACCCTGGCGCATCGAGGTCGCGCCGAAGCCGCTCGCGGTCACGACCTGCATGAGCTCGTCCATGCCGATGCGCGCGATCGCGGCCTCGAGCGTGAGCACGCCCGGAGCGCGGCGACCGGCGGTCGCGGCACGACGCAAGACGGTGGCGACGATCGCCGCGTCCTTGGAGATGATCGATGTGATCTCCGCGAGCGACGTGCCTTGCTTGGTCAAGCGCTCGAGCGCGCCGGCGACAGCAGGGTAGGGCGGGATGTGGGGATCCTGCGTACGAAGCTGCTGAACGACTCTCGACACCAGCGACTGCTCGGGAGAAGGAGCCCGGAATGTCACCACGCGTGGGTGCATCGACCAGGCTCGGGCCGTGAACAGAGGGGTTCGGGGTATCGTCGGGGGTGTGCTGTTTTTCGGTCGTCACGCCCGTCGGGTTCGTCGCACGACTCTTGCGCGCGTTCGTGCCGCCGGTTCACGTCTCGTCGACCAACATCTTTGCGCGCATGCTGTCGCCGGGCGTTCAGGGGCTCGCGTACTCGATGAACGTCGCTGCGAAGGAGCCGGTCGCGATGATCCTGCCGCTGCCCGTGGTGCCGGGCTCGGGCGAGGACGCCGTGACGTTCATCTCCCTCGAGCAGGACGCGCAGATGTTCTCGTCGTTTCACGCCATGTTCGAGATCCAGCTACCCGCGGCGCGCAAAGGCGGCGTGTCACTGGGGATCCAGCGGCGATCGCAGCTCGTCGTACATCAGGTGGGCTCGTTCATCGCCTCGTACGTGCCGGCGCGCGCTGACTTCACGCGGCTCGATGCACGCTTTCGCATGCCCGACGTGTTGTTCGATGCGGTGCCCACGTACGCGGACTACGGCTTCGCCGTGTTCCAGCTCGAAGCGGGCACGACGACCGTGCATCCGATGGCGCTCTCGTTTCCGACGCGCGCGCCCGACAAGCTGTTCTTCCCCACGGTGCACGTTCACGACGGCACGTTCAAACCCGAGGCGAAGTTCGATCACTCGCTGTACTACCAGACCAAGCGGCGCACCGCGGTCGGCGAGTACATGCCGTTCGGATCGTTCGAAGGGGACGCCGTCTCGTGGACAAAGCCGCGCAAGAGCTACGAGGGACTCGTCGAGCCCGACGACGCGCTGTTGCGACGGAAGCTGCGCAAGCGGTTGCCCAACGTGGACACGTGGGTCGCCGCGTGATCGACGCCGTCACTTGTAGCGCCGGACTCCTTGCGACACGCCGATGTACATCGCGGCCGCGATCGCGACGTACCCGACGTTCATGCCGACGTAGTAGAGCCCGCTCGCGATCGCGCAGCCCGTGGACAGCTCCGGTCCCGGCACGTTGATGGTCGCTGTCGCGCCGGGGATGACCTCGACGTCGCGCTCGTACGTCGCGCCGGTCTCGCACTTGCCGCCGATCGCGACGTGAACGCGAGCGGGACCTGCGGGGACGCCACCGATGGTCGCCTTGCGCGACAGCTTGCGATCGACGACCAGCTGATCGTTGATCGTGACGGACAGCGCGTCAGATGCGTTGTTGAGTACGACCTCGACGGTTCCCGCGGGGATGTGCGGCGAGAGCGCGAAGGTCGCGGACACGTCGTGCGCTTTGGGGCCGCACGCACTCAGGACGAGAACGAGAGCAATACGCGAGTACATGCCACCAAGACTCGCGACCCTCGCCTGCGCGTTGCCCGTCACGAACGTGCGCTGCGGATGGCCTCACGCGGTGCGCGAGGCAACCCTCTCTACTCCACTCGGATCTCGGCCAGCGATCGCAGATCGCCGCTCGACTGCCAGCCGTCGCCTTGCTTCTTGTACAGACGGAAGCGCAGCGAGCCCTGACGGTTGAGCTTGATGAAGGGCACGCTCTCGGCGCTGATCTCCTTCTTCTCGAGGGGAATCGAGGCGCCGCTCGCGTCGAGCAGCGTGACCTTCTTGAACGTCTTCACGCCGGCCGCGTCGAGGATCGTGTCGAGCTTCCAGCCCTTCGCGTCGCCGCCACCGCCCGGCATGGCCTCGCGCTCGATGCCGAGGAGCTTGTCGCCCACGAGCTCGGTGCTTCCCGACGCCGTGGTGATCTTCAGCTTCACGTTGGCGGGATCGATCACCTCGCCACCCTGGTGATCGTTGCCGCCGCGCATGCCTTCCTCGTCGAGGACGACAGCGAGCTTGCCGATCTTGTCCTCGCGCAGCGTCGGCGTGCCGCGCTTGCCGAGCTCGACGGGATCGAACATGCCGAACGAGATGCCGCCGCCATCGCTCGGAAACAGCGCGGGCACCTTGTCGCGATCCGTCTCGAACGGCTTGGGCAGATCGACGGCCTTGCCACTCGAGGTCACGATCTTGATCGCGGCCCACTTGCCCAACCGGCGAGCATCCTCCGGGAGGAGGGAGTCGAGTCGGGGCCAGTCGTTCACCTTCGCGTCGTCGACGGTGGCGACGACCTTCTCGCCGACGAGCAACTCGATGCCCGCGGCCTGTGGCGGTGCGATCGGTGTCCCGACCTGGGTATTGCTGCCCGTGGCGACCTGTTCCTCGTCCTTCTTTCCACCACACCCCGCAACCAGGACTGCCACGAGCACGAACTGACGGATCCGCATCGCAAGAGAGCTTGCCACGGCGCTGCCCAAAACCGTAGTGTCCCGACGATGTCCTCTCGTCGCCGCTCGACTGGCCTCGCGCTCTTCATAGTGCTCGAGATCGCTGTCGGCGCGTTCATCTGGTTCCGTGACTCGCCTGCGAGCGCGGACGCCCCGACGACCGCGACGACCGCAACCGCGGAGACGGCCACTGCGCCAGCTCCGGACGCCGCGCCGGCCAAGGTCGCTCCCAAGCTCGACAAGAACGGCTGCGTCATCAAAGCCCCGTCGCCCTCCAAGCCACTCAGCGATGATCTGCTGCCGATCGGCATCCTGATCGTCGTGATCATCGTGGTGATCGCGCGGCTCCCCAAGGTGGAGCTCGGCCACACCACCGCGTTCCGGCATCGGCGCCTGCTCAACTGGCTGCCACTCGGACTCACGTACTCGTTCCTCTATTTCGGCCGTTACAACATCAAGCAGTTTCAAGGCATCGGTCTCACCGAGGCCGAGTACGGCACGGTGTTCGGCATCGGCTCCGCGGTGTACGGCATCGCCTTCCTCCTCAACGGACCGCTGACGGATCGGTGGGGCGGTCGCGCCACGATCCTCATCGCAGCAGCGGGCTCGGCGTTCGCGAACGCGGTCCTCGGCTACATGGCGATCACCGGCAACACGTTTGGCCTGCCGCACGTGACCGCGTACTCGATCGTGTTCGCGGTCAACATGTACTTCCAGAGCTTCGGCGCCGTGTCGATCGTGAAGGTCAACGCGGCGTGGTTCCACGTGCGCGAGCGCGGCACGTTCGGCGGCATCTTTGGAATCCTGATCTCGCTCGGCCTCTACTTCGCCTACGACGTCGGCAAACGCATCGTCGAGCACGCGTCGGTTCAGTGGCTGTTCTGGATACCCGCGATCATCCTGGTCGTCTTCTTCATCCTCTCGTTCCTGTTCGTGCGCAACCAGCCGTCGGACACGGGGCACCCGGACTTCGATCTGGGCGACGGTCTCACCGACGAGAAGCTGTCGGTGAAGCAGGTCTTCATCAAGCTGCTCACGCACCCCATCATCCTGACCATCTCGTTGATCGAGCTGTGCTCGGGCTTCCTGCGGCAGGCGATCCTTCAGTGGGGCGTGGACTTCGGTCGCGGCGTCGGCGTCGGCAAGACGTTCGTCTTCGAGAACTGGGGCATGGTGTCGTGCATCGCCGGCATCACGGGCGGCATCTTCGCGGGGGCGATCAGCGATCACTTGTTCCAATCGCGGCGCAGTCCCGTGTCGGCGGTTCTCTACGGCATCATGCTGGGCGGCTCGATCCTGATCGTTCCGCTGTTCAGCGCGCCCGAAATGATCGGCTGGGTCGTCGCGTTCATGTCGATGGCGATCATCGGCGTGCACGGCATGCTAACCCCCACCGCGTCCGCGGACTTCGCCGGAAAGAAGAACACCGGCATGGCCGTCGGCATCATCGATGGCTTCGTGTACCTCGGCTCGACGATCCAGTCGTT
>JAEYYV010000412.1 GCA_023428295.1 Pseudomonadota bacterium | reverse complement strand
CATGGAGCGTCGCGCGGAGAAACTCCAAGCCCGTCCCGCGATCGCCGCGTGACAGTCCGGACCGCTCGTGCACGTCCCACCGATTCCCGTGCACGGGTGTGTCTTGACTTCGAGGGGACACTACACTCGTGGTCGTTGAAGGACGCGAGGGACGGCAAGTAGAGATGCCTGTACGACGCGATCCAAGAACGAACGGTTGGTTCTTCCGGACCACCGTGAAACTCCCCGACGGTACGAAGCGGAGGCTCTTCGGTACGCCCGGTATTCCCGGTTCGTATCAAGATCTCCCCGCGACGAAACCCGGGGCGCAAGAGGCGGAGCAGCGAGCCATCAAGCTCGCGCTCGCCAACGCCGGTGTTCTCGCACCGGTGAAGAAGGAGGTACCGACGTTTCGTGAGTGGTTCAAGGGACGGTTCTGGACCGAGTGGGTGCTCGCACGAAAGAACAAACCGACCGAGGTGCGCTCGAAGACCATCATCTTCGCCAACCATCTCGAACCGGCTTTCGGCGACAAGCGACTCGACGAGATCGACGTAGGAGCAGTTGCGCGATTCCGCGGAAAGCTGATCGACAAGAAGCTCGGCGAGAAGCGAATCAACAACATCCTGCTCGTTCTCTCGAAGGCGCTGCGCTACGCGCTCGACTGCGAGCTGATCACCAAGGTTCCGAAGCTCGGACTGTTCAAGGTCGAGCGCCCCGAAATCGTGGCGTGGGACTTCGAGCAGTACGCGCGTCTCGTTGCCGCCGCCAAGGCGGAGGGAGAGACGTGGCACGTCGCGGTGCTACTGGCTGGAGAGGCCGGGCTTCGCGTCGGCGAGGTGAAGGAGCTGCGGTGGCGCGAAGACGTCGACATGATCGCGAAGACCATCACCGTGAACCGTCAGGTGTGTAACGAGGAAGCCACGACGCCGAAGGGCCGCACGCGCCGCGTGGTGCCGATGACGAACGTGCTGTACGACGCGCTTCGCAAGATGGAAACCATCCGCGAGGGTTACGTCGTGCGGAACTTCGATGGCACTCGCAAACCGGACGGCGAGACGGATCACGCGATCGCGCGTATCTGTCGCAAGGCCGGCTTGCCGATCCGCTACTGGCATACGCTTCGACATTCGTTCGGAACCCACGCCGCTCTGTTCGGCGTGAACCCGTGGCGACTGCAGACGTGGTTGGGTCACAAGCGGATCGACGAGACGATGCTCTACGTTCACGTTGCCGAGGCGCATCGCCGGGACCTCCCGACGCACGTCTTGGACGCGGCGAAATGCATCGACGATCCGGACCGACGAATTACCGCCATGCTCGGAGCCCGCTCCGCGCCGACGGTCGTTCATGGCAGCGGCGTGGCAGCGAACCAAGAAGCTCTCGAAGGAAGAGCTGCTTGATTCGCTAGTTGTCTGGCTCCGGAGGAGGGCTTCGAACCCCCGACCCGGCGGTTAACAGCCGCCTGCTCTACCCCTGAGCTACTCCGGAATGGGGACTAGATAGATGCCAGACCCACCCCTGGATCGTCAAGGCGGTTAGGCGGCGCGAATGAGGCGGACTGGTTTGGGGCCGAAAACAGCCCCAGAGCCCGCGTCAGGCCTTCTGCTTCGCCTTGTACTCGTGCAAAAGCGCATCGACGCCCGCGCTCACCTTGCGCGGTCCGTTTTTGCGCGCGATGGCGAGGCCGACGATCTCGCACAGCATCTGCGCGTACGTGCGGCCGCTCGCGACCGAGGATGTGTTGAACGCGCAGGACTCGGCGAGGTCGGGGTTCGGGTTGACCTCGAGGATGTAGGGCTCGCCCGTGTTGGGATCGAGGCGCATGTCGACGCGCGCGTAGTCGCGGCAGTTGAGGGCGCGGTAGGCGCGTAGGGCGACGTCTTGGATGTACTTGACCGTCTCGGGCTCGAGATCGGGGACCGGGCACACGCCTTCGACCGCGTGGTGATCACGAGAGTACGGATCCCACTTCGCGCGGTACGTGATGATGCGCGGGAGCGGCTTGCCGTGCTCGTCAGTGCCACCCTTGAACTGCATCTCGTAGAGAGGGAGCGGCTTGTCGCCGAGGATCGCGCAGTGGATCTCGCGGCCGTCGATGTACTCCTCGACGAGCGCGGACTGCTTGTGCTCGGTGAGCATCTTGGTGATTCGCGCTTCGAGCTGGGCGGCGTCGTGGCAGACGGAGCCCGTGTCGATGCCGCCCGACGCGTCGTCGTACGCGGGCTTCACCATGATCGGGCGGCGGAGGCCGTCGGCCGTGCCGAGCTTGTTCAGCACGCTCGGGATCTGCGCGAGCTCGTCGATGACGACGCCCTTGGGGACCGGCAGGCCGTTTGCCATGAGGAGCGCTTTGGCTTGCGGCTTCTTCTGGCAGAGCGAGAGGGAGAGTGGGCGGTTGCCCGTGTACTCGATGCCGAGGAGCTCGAAGAGCGCGGGGATGTCGTGCTCGAGCTCGGCGTCGTCGTGGAAGAACTCGACGAGGTTGACGACGACATCCGGCTTGAAGGAGCGGAGCGCGTCGAGCATCGTGTCGAAGTTGTCGCAGATGTTGACCATCGCGACGGTGTGGCCCGCGGTCTCGATGCTCCGCTGGATCAGCAGCATCTCTTCTTCGACCGTCTCCCACGGCTCGATCTCGATCGACGGATTCCAATCGACGGTGCGACGGTCCTCGCGACGATAGTGCGAGTACACGTCTTCATCGACTTGATTCCATAAGATCAGAACGCGAGCGGTCACGACGATCCGATCTCAGACGTACCTTACTTCGAGGGCGCTGTCACGCCTGCAGCACCGATCGCCGCCGATCGTGTGCCCCACGGTTGGCGAGCGATGAGCTCGTCCGCACGCTCGCGCTGCTCGGGACTCAGCTTGCTCTCGATCGCGAGAGCGAACCATTGCGACAGTTGCAGTGCGTTCTCGAAGCGATCGGCGATGTTCTTCGCGAGTCCGATCGCGAGCACGCGATCGACATCGGCGGGAAGCGGCGCGAGCATCGACGGCTGCGTCGGGACACGAAACACCACGTCGTACAGCGTTGTTGGAACGTCTTTGCCCGTGAACGCTGGGTGGCCCGTGACGGAGCGATAGAGGATGGCGGCGAGCGAGTAGACGTCGGCGCGATGATCCACGTCTTCGCCGCGCGCTTGTTCGGGTGCCATGTAGGCCGGCGTGCCGACTACGTGGCCTTTGGTCAGCGTGCCCGAGCCGCCCGACTTCGAGACGCCGAAGTCGAGGATCTTCCACGTGCGGTCTTTGCCCTGCTCCGCCATGAACACGTTGTGCGGTTTGAGATCGCGGTGAACGATACCTGCGAGCCGCGCTGCTTCGAGTCCGTGCGCGACGTGCTCCGCGACGATGGCGGCTTGCGTGGGTTGGAGGCGACGCTGGCGACGGAGTGCGTGCGCGAGATCGTGACCGCGCAGCCGCTCCATCGCGAGAAACGGAATCTCGCCCGCGGTGGTGCCGACCTCGAGGACTCGCACGACGTACGGCGTGGACAGCTTGGATGCGGTCTGCGCTTCGCGAATGAAGCGCGCCACGCTCGTCGGATCGGCGAGCGTGCCGGGGTGCAAGAGCTTCACGGCGGCCTCGCGTTGATCGTTGGTCCCGTGCGCTTCGTAGACCTCGCCCATGCCGCCGCGTCCGATCAGCACGCCCAGGCGGAACGAGCCGACGACTTGCTCCGTGAAGCGACCCGGGCCGCCGATCTTGAGCGCGCGATCGAGCTCGGCGCGCGCTTCGGCGAGGAGGGCATCGCGCTGCGCCATCTGGCGTGCGGCGGTCTCGAGCTTGCTCATCGCGTCGAGCGTCACGCGTTGCGAGATGCGCGCGGTGATGAACGCGAGCGTGTAGAGCGCCTCGATGATGACGAGCACCGCGATCTGATCGAGCGTGCGCATCGCGGTCACGTTGACGAGGCCTCGATCGATGACGAGCCCCGAGATGATCGCCACGCCGAGCAAGAGGTGCCCGGTCATCACGATGATGTACATCGCGACCGTGAGCTTCTTGCTCGAGCCGAGACTGAAGAAGTAGATGCCGTAGACGAGCATCCCCGCCACGGGCGATGCCATGCCCCAGTAGTAGAGGCCGGTGAACGCGCCTGCGACGAGGAGGAGGCCCGGCGGGAGCCAGATGCCCGGACCGTAGGCGGCGGCATCGCGCATGCGGAGCAGCAGCCACACAGAGCCGATCGCGCCCATCGCAGAGCCGATCGCGATGATGATCTGCGCGACGCGATCGCCACCGGCGATGAACGCGATGATCGCGCCGCCGACCGAGAGGAAGAACGCGGTCTTCACGAAGACACGCGAGCGCTCGACCTCGTCTTGCCGCATCGCCTCGACGGGAGAGGCCGCGCCCGTCTTGCTCTCGAACGCGCGCGACATCGAGCTGCCCGTCGACGGACGGCCGCGCTTGGTGCCCGCTTGCGGCGCGGAGAGCTGCTGCGTCGGCAAGTGGTGCACCGGATCGACGGGCACCGGCGTGCTCTTCAGCGTGCCCGGCTCGGCGGGCGTCAGGCGCGCTGACGAGAACGGATTCTCGTCGCCGCGCGTGTCGTTGCCGTCATCGCCGTCACCATTGCCGTCACCATCGTCGCGACCATCGTCGCCGTCGATGGCGTCGTCCGGACCGAGATCGTCGGTCGTGAGCTCGTCGTCCTTCGGGAGTACGCCCGGGCCTAGATCGACCGTTGGTCGGTCGTCATCGAAGACCCGATCACCCACTTCCGAAATTGTAGCCCCCAGATCTGGGTGCTGGCGAGCTTGCTGCTTATAGAGGCAGCCCGCTCAGAGCGGCATCGGGACGGCGCCGAGGGTTTCGCAGTGGTCCCAGGTCAGGATCTGGCACTCGCAGTAGCCGCCGGGGTAGCAGGTGCAGTCCTCGCCAGAGAACACCGAGGTGCAGTCGTTGCGTGCATCACACCCGTTCTCCGTCGCGAGAGTCTCGCAGGCCGCGAGCGCGACGCACGTGCCCGTGCAGTGACCGGGGAACGTGCCGCCGGTCGTGGGCTCCAGCGTGTCGCAGGTGTCGACACACTCGAAGCCCGGCCCGCAGTCGATCACCGCGCAACCATGCTCGTCGTCGGGAACACACATCGGCGTGCATGACGAACCGCCGCCGGGGCCGGGATAGCAGGCGTCCTCGCAGTGGTAGCCGGCTCCGCAATCGACCGCCGCGCAGCCCGCGCTCGTCGGCTCGGGGCGGCACTGCGTGAACTGCGCCCACGTCGGAGCTTCTGTCTTCGCGTTCGGATAGTCCGCCGAATAGAAGATGGAGCAGTTGTCGCGCTGCGCGCACTCGTACGCGTCGAGGTTGAAGCACGACGTGTAGATGTCGGGTCCGCCGCCGGTGGCGTAACAGCCGCGGAAGAGCGGTGCGGTCGGCGAGCTTTGCTCCCAGTACGCGACCTGACAGCCGGGTTCGCCAAGACACGTCTCCTCGTCGAGGATCGTGCACGCCGAGTCGCATGCCGGCCAGTTCGGTGGGGGCGGCGACGCCGCCGGGGTGTCGTTGCAGACGCACTGCCCGTAGTACTCGTCGAAGTAACAATCGGGCGGGCCACCGCGGCCGCCCCACTCCTCGCACTCGCCGGTCTGCGGGTTGCGGAGGAGGTTCGACGGGTAGCCGGCGTCGCTCCAGCCGGGCTCACCGTATCCGCCGTACCAACAGGTCGGGGGTGGATCGTCGTCTCCACCGAAATAGAGCTGACATCCACTCAGGGTGAGCGCGGCGAGGACGAAGACATGGCGCATCGTGATGGCCCGTGCAGCAAGGGCTGCGCCACGGACAAGGCTCAACCAGTCTGCGCACTTGCGCGAATGCACATCAGTTTTTCGAGGTGATCGCGTCGTGTGACTGCGCAAAATCCCGGCAGTTTTTGCGATCCCGGCGCCTTGTGCCACGGTGCGTCGCCTCATTAGATCCGCTCGATGCACCCGATCCTCGCCTTCATCTACTTCTTCCGGATGTTGTTCGGCCGGAAGCTGCCCGCCGACGCGGTGCAGTTCCTCCCGGAGGGCGCCGTTCCCAAGCAGCTGCCCGCGAAGACCGAAGTGGTCGAGAAGGTCGTCGAGCGCGTGGTCGAGAAGAAGCAGGAGGACAAGCGCGCCGTGCATCACCGCGATGGCGCGCTCGCACTCCTCGCACTGCTGCAACGCGAAGGTCGTCTCGTCGATTTTCTGCGCGAGCCTCTCGACGGTTTCAGTGACGCCGACATCGGCGCCGCCGCGCGCGATGTGCATCGCGGCTGCAAGAAGGTGCTCGAGCAACACCTGACGATGGAAGCCGTGATGCCCGGTGAAGAGGAAGCAAAGGTCAGCGTGCCGAAAGGCTTCGACCCGGCCGAGATCCGCTTGATCGGTGAAGCGAAGGGCGAGCCTCCCTTCAAGGGCACGCTTCGTCATCACGGGTGGCGCGTGACCGAGACCAAGTTGCCCGCACTCACCGAGGGCGTGGACCGCGCGGTGATCGCGCCGGCGGAAGTCGAGCTCGGCGCATGAAGATCATCGGCATCGATCTCGGCACCACGAACAGCGCGATCGCGATCGCCGACGAAGCGGGTGCGCGCACCGTCGACATCACGCAAGTGGTCGGCCCCGGCGAAGTCGCCGCGCGCCCCACCCTGCCCTCGTTCCTTCTGTTGCCGAGCGAGCTCGAGGTTCCGAGCGCGCAGCTGCAGCTGCCGTGGAGCGGACCACTTCGCTACTCGGTCGGCACGTTCGCGCGCGAGCGCGGAGCGGAGCTTCCGCATCGCTTGGTCTCGTCGGCGAAGTCGTGGCTGTGCAATCCGTCGATCGATCGCACCGCGCAAGTGCTGCCGTTCAAGGGCGCGCAGCGCGAGCTGGATAAAGAGATGGAAGGCGGCGAGCGCGTCTCTCCGGTCAACGCGAGCGCGCGCTACCTCGCGCACCTCCGCGCGGCGTGGGACGACGCGAACCCCGACGATCCTGCCGACGAGCAAGAGGTCCTCGTCACCGTTCCCGCGTCGTTCGATCCGGTCGCGCGCGAGCTCACCGTCGTCGCCGCGCGCGAAGCCGGCTTCGACAAGGTCACGCTCCTCGAGGAGCCGCAAGCCGCGTTCTACGCGTACCTCGCCGCGCGCGGGGATGCGTGGCGCAAGGACCTCTCGCCCGGCGACGTCGTGCTGGTCTTCGACATCGGCGGCGGCACGACGGACTTCTCGCTGATCGAGGTAGCGCAGGAGGACGGCGCCCTCGCGCTCGAGCGCATCGCTGTCGGCGATCACATCCTGCTCGGCGGCGACAACATGGATCTCGCGCTCGCCGCGATCGCGCAGAAGCAGCTCACCGACGCGGGCAAGACGCTCGATGCCATGCAGCAGCGGGCGCTCGTTCACGCCGCGCGCCGCGCCAAAGAGCAGCTCCTCGGTGACAAGCCGCCCGCCGCCGTCACCGTCAGCGTGCTCGGTCGCGGCAGCAAGCTCATCGGCGGCACGATGAAGGCCGAGATCACGCGCGAGCAAGCAGAGGCGATGCTCGTCGACGGCTTCTTCCCTGTCGTCGACGCCGACGCGCGCGCGCAGAGGCGCCGCGCTGCGGGCCTCCGCGAGATGGGCCTTCCCTACGCGCACGATCCCGCGATCACGCGCCACCTCGCCGAGTTCCTCGGGCGCTTCGGTCGCATGCCGAGCGCCGTGCTGTTCAACGGCGGCGTGATGAAAGCGACGCAGCTGCAGCAGCGCATCGTGTCGCTGCTCACCACATGGGCCGGCCGCGAGGTGAAGGTGCTCGGCGGCGCGGACCTCGATCTCGCCGTCGCGCTCGGCGCTGCGCACTTCGGCAACGTGCGCCGCGGCAAGGGCATCCGCATTCGCGGCGGCACTGCGCGCGCCTATTACATCGGCATCGAGTCCGCGATGCCCGCGATCCCCGGCTTCGCACCACCAGTCAAAGCGCTGTGCGTCGCGCCGCAGGGGCTCGAAGAAGGCTCCACCGTGGAGCTCCCCGACGACGAGCTCGGTCTCATCGTCGGCGAGACGTCCAACTTCCGCTTCTTTGCCGCCGCCACGCGCAAGGACGACACCGCCGGCGCGCTCGTCGATGCAGACGCCGACGGCATCACCGAGCTCGATCCCGTCGAGAAGCTCGTCGAAGCGGACGCCGAGCGCAAGGTCGGCGACATGGTGCCCGTGCGCCTCGAAGCGCAGGTCACCGAGCTCGGCACGCTCGAGCTGTGGTGCGTCGCGCGCGACGGTCGCGGCCGCTGGAAGCTCGAGTACTCCGTGCGCGAGCGCGACTAGGTGATGCTGCGTGTCGCGTTGATTCTCGCTCTCTCTGCGTGCGGAGGCTCGTCGACCACGCCCGTCGCGCCCCGTCGAGGCGCGTGATCAGCGACAGCGATCGAGAGCGCCCGTGCGTTGCGTGGTCTGTTGCGTGACGTAGACCGTGCGCCGCGGCCACGCGCCGAATGCATCGGCCGCGCGACGAGCGAGAGCGCAGGAATCCGCGGGGCGGAGCGTCGCGAGGAGGTCGAGGCTCTGCGCGAAGCCGATGAGCGATGTCACGGGTGCGTCGGGCTGACCCAGGACGCGCCCGAGCTCGTCGACGTTGGCCTCGAGGAGCGCGGCCGCGCGATCGCGTTGACCGAGCGCGATGCGCGCGTGCGCGACGAGGTAGCGACACATCGCGACCGTGCGTTCACCGCGCATGCCGCTGACGATGGTCTCGGCCATCTCGAGGGCGCGCGTGGCAACGGCGTCGACCTCGGTGCCGCGCCCGACGCGTGCGAGTGCGGGTGGCAGCGTGCAGTGCACGAGCCACTCGTTCTGGCGCGTGTAGAACTCGGCGCGCATCGAGGGCGGTAGCTCGTCGAGCTCGGTGAGAGCACGCTCGAGCGCGACGACGCTCTCGGCGGGATCGCGATCGAGGAGCAGCGCGCCGAGCGTGGCGTACACCCCGGCGAGGTCGCTGCGCAGGCGAACGTCGTCGGGATCGCGCTCGACGAGCCGCGTGATCGTGGCGATCGCGGCGCGCGCGTAGGGAAGCGCGGCGTCCACGTCGCCGAGCGACGGGAGCCACAGCTGCACGTTGCCCGTGCCGCCGTACGCGCCGGCGAGCGAGGTCTCGACGACCGCGCGATCGCGCAGGAAGCGTGCGTCGGTGGGTCGCGTGCGAGCGAGATCCTCGAGCTCGGTCCACGAGACACGCAGCTCGGCGATGAGCGCGGCCGGATCGTCACTCATGGCGACGCCGTGCATCTCGTGAACGAGCGCGGCCCAGTAGCGGGCCTCGAGGGAGTCGGGCTCGCGCGCGCGCCACGCCTCGGCGATCTTCGACATGCGCTCGAAGTCGTGCGCTGCCGTCGCGGCGTCTTTGGGGAGAAAGGCGAGCGCAGTGTACGCGCGAAGCTGGGCGTCGGCAGAGACCGCCGCATCGCCCGGAAGCTCGTCGGCGCGCGCGAGCGCGGAGCGCAGCTGCTCGGTGGCGCGCGGGAGCTCGCCGAGCGCCTGATAGAGGATCCCCATCGCGAGCTCGCCGGTGATGCGCACGGAGCGTGTCGCCGGTGCATCGCGCTCGGTGGTCATGCGATCGAGGAGCGCGAACGCTTTCTCATAGCTCTGCCGCGCGCTCGTGAGCTGTCCCGTGCTCGGTGCATAGACATCGCCCTGCACCGCGCCGAGCTTCATGTACGCGAGTGCGAGCTCGCGCGCGAGGTCGGCATCGTCGGCCGCGCTCGCGGTGAGGTTGTCCAGGTAGGCGAGCGCCGCGTCGAGGATTCGTTGGCGCACGGCCGTGGCGCCCTTCAAGTAGCGAAGCTGCTCTTCGACCTCGAACACGAGGGTCTGCGCGAGCTTTCGTCCCTCGGCAAACCCGTGAGCCGCGCGCGTGGCCTCGCGATCGGCGCGATGCGCCTCGCGCAGCGACCACACCGTCGACGCCACGAGGATCGCCATCACGACCGCGCCGAGCGCGAGCATCGCCGAGTGTCGCCGCGCGAACTTGCGCGCGCGATAGATCAGCGTCGGTGCGCGCGCCACGACGGGCTGCCCCTCGAGATATCGGTGCAGATCGCTCGCGAGCGCGTCGACCGTCGCGTAGCGCTGCGTGGGATCCTTGTGCAGCGCTTTGGCGACGATGTTGTCGAGGTCGCCCGCGATCGCCGCGCGGAGCTCGACGGGCGCGACCGAGCTCGGACGCGGCGGCACGACCTCGCAGATCACGCGCAGCGTCTCCACGGGATTGTCCGACGGCTCGTGCGGTGGCGCGCCCGCGAGGATCTCGAACAGCAACGCGCCGAGCGAGTACACGTCCGACGCCGTACTCACCGCTTCGCCGCGCACTTGCTCGGGGCTCGCGTACGCGGGGGTCATCGGCACGAAGCCCGTGCGCGTGTGCGCTTCGCGCTGTGCCGGTGCATCGGCGAGGAGCTTCGCGATGCCAAAGTCGAGCAGCTTCGGATCGCCGTTCGCGCTGACGAGCACGTTGCTCGGCTTGATGTCGCGATGCACGACGAAGCGCTGATGCGCGTACTGCACGATCTCGCACACGCGCAGCATCAAGCGCAGCCGCGCGCGAATCGGTCGCGAGCGGACGTACTCGGTGATCGGAACGCCCTCGATGTACTCGAGCACGAGGTACGGCGCGCCGTCGTCGGTGCTGCCGCCGTCGAGCAGCCGCACGATGCCCGGATGATCGAGCGCCGCGAGGATCTGTCGCTCGTCGCGCAGACGCGACACCATGTGCGCGGCGCCGGGACGCAGCACCTTGATCGCCACGTCGCGCTGGTACTCGGAATCGGCGCGGACCGCGCGATACACGCTGCCCATGCCGCCCTCGCCGAGCAACTCGACGAGCTCGTACGGCCCGAGCCGTACGCCGACACGCGCGCTCGCGGCCGCGGTGAGCAGCTGCACGGCCGCACCGTCGATCGCTCCTTGAAGCCGGCGCTCCGCCGAGACCGAGACGTCGAGCAACGCGGCCACCTCGGCGTGCAGCGATTCATTCTGCGCGCGCAGCTCCGCGAGGTACTTCGCGCGCGCGTCGGGTGCGAGATCGGCGGCGCGATGGAACGCCTCCTCGATCGACTGTAGCGATGGTGCGTCGCTCACGATTCGAGCTGGCGAGCGAGCCAGGCCGCGGCGAACCGCAGGTCCCGGGCCACCGTGTTGACGTGGACATCGAGCACGCGAGCGATCTCGTCCTGCGTCAGCCCGCCGAGATAGTGCAGCTCCACGACCTGCGCCTTGCGCTCGTCATGAGAGGCCAACGCGCGCAGCGCATCGTCGAGCGCGATCAGATCTTCGGAGTGATCCACCGCGATCGCATCGTCGAGCGTCACCCGCCGGGTCCCTGCCCCGCGCTTGTTCGCCGCCCGCCGGCGCGCGTGATCCACGAGGATCTGCCGCATGTGGCGCACCGCGATCGCGAAGAAGTGCGCCCGGTCCGCCAGCTGGAGCGGCGCCCCCTCCGACAGCTTCAGATATGCCTCGGACACGAGATCGGTCGCCCGAAACGTGTGCCCCACCCGCTCGCGACGCATCTCGCGCTCCGCGAGACGCCGTAACTCCGCGTATACCAAGGGGACTAGACCTTCGAGGGCCCCCACATCGCCGCTCCGCCACGCCCGCAGCAAGCTCGTGACTTGACTACCTGACTCCACGACCTGGGAACTTTACCGCACCATGATGGTGGGTTTCGTTACTCGTTTGCGCTTACCTGCTGTGATGTTCGACGACGACCAACAGAACAGCAGTAGCTTCTGGGACACCGCCACCGGTGCTGTCGGCGGGGCCTGGGACAGCGCGAAGAGCGCGGCAGGTGGGGCGTGGGACGCGGCGAGTGGCGCTGCGAGCGGCGCGTGGGATGCCACCACCAGCGCCGCGGGCGGTGCGTGGGACACCGTGAGTGGGGCCGCTGGTGGGGCGTGGGACTCGGTGACCAACTTCTTTGGTGGGAGCCCACAGGACGAGGGCCCGATCTCGGTGCCCGTGACACCAGAGGCCGAGGCCGCGGCGAAGGCGATGGTCGCGGAGTCGGATCGGCTGGCCGCGGATCCGAACTACCGCTCGCCCTACGAGCAACAGCAGGACCGCGCGGCCGAGCAGCGCCGCGCGTACGAAGAGCGCCAGGCGGAGAAGGAGAGGCAGAACCCATACAACATGTGGGACGCGGCCATGGACAAGTACCTGAAGGGCGAAGGTCCCTCGCCTGGTTCGCGCAACGATTACATCCAGAAGATCAATCGCCAGCGCGAAGACGCGGAGCTCGACGGTCCGTACAACGGACAGTACTGAGCGCTCAGCGCTTCTTCCTCACTTCGCCCTCGCGAGGAATCAGGCCCACGCCGAGCACCTCGGTGGCGATGGTCGCGAGCTCGGTCGCGCGCTTCTCGTCGATGTTGCCGAGGCGACCCTCGATGATCTTGTGGGCGAGTCCCATCACGAGAGAGTCCGCCGCGAGCATCAGGTGATCGAGCGGCATCTTCGCGATCGCCCCGCGTGATTGCGCGTCGGCGAGCGCTTGCTTGTTCGCTCGCTCGACCTCTTCCCACTTCGCGCGAAAGTCCGCGGGTGCGCGATCGAACGCGTGCGGAATGCAGATCACGCGGAAGTGCTCCGGGTGCGCGACGGCGAAGCGAACGATCGAGACACCGTGCGCGCGAAACTGCTCGAGCGGATCGGTGCCCGCCTTCGCGACTGCCTCGGTGGTCATCGCCATCAAGCGCTCCCATGCCTCGATCGCCATCGCAGCGACGAGCGCGTCCTTGTCCGCGTAGTGGCGGTAGACGGCGGGCGCGGACACGCCCGCGCGCCGCGCGACTCCGCGCAGCGAGAATCCCTCGACGCCGTGGTACGTGATCTCTTTGAGGCCCGCGGCGATCAGCGCGGCCTTGAGATTTCCGTGATGGTAAGCGGGCTTGGTCGGCAATGTTTACATTGTTCACTTTTTCGCTTGCCTGTCAAACGACTGATGTTTACAACGTTCACATGGTCGCAGCGAACGTCCTCCCCGTCTCGATTCCCACCGTCTCCTCGCCGTACGAGGCGATCTGGACCCAAGACCTCGGACGCGAGCACGGCTTCGAGCCGCTCGTGATCGAAGGAAAACTACCCGCGAGCCTTCGCGGCACGCTCTACCGCAACGGACCGGGGCAGTTCGCCCAGTTCGGCACGCGGTACAAGCACCCGTTCGAGGGCGATGGACAGGCGACCGCCGTGCGCATCGAAGGCGGAACGGCAATGGGGGCCTCGAAGCTCCACGAGACCCAGGGTCTTCGCGAGGAGCGCGCGGCAGGCAAGCTCCTCTACAACTTCTCCGCATCGTGGCCGCGTCGCGTCTCCAACATGTGGCGCGGTCGCGTGAAGAACACGGCGAACACGAGCGTGATGACGTGGCAGGGCCGCGTGTTCGCGATGGTCGAGTCGTCGCGTCCGACGGAGATTTCACCCACGGATCTGTCGACGATCGGCGAGACCGACCTCGGTGTGATCGGCCGCGCGTTCAGCGCGCATCCGCATCGCGTCGAGGCACGCAAGGCGATCTACAACTTCGGCGTCGAGTACGGACGCTTCACGAAGCTGTTCTTGTACGAGCTCCCCGACACGGGCGCTGCCCGCAAGCTCGGCGAGGTCGCGCTCGATGGTGCGCCGATGATCCACGACTTCATCGCGACGGACACGCACCTCGTGTTCTTCGTCTCGCCGACACGTGTGGACGTGCCGCGCATGATGCTGCAGATCGGCGGCTTCGCTGACATGTTCAAGTGGAAGCCCGAGCTCGGCACCGAGGTGATCTGCGTGACGATCGATCGCCCGACCGACGTGGTGCGCTTCACGACCGACGCGTTCTTTCAGTGGCACTTCGCGAACGCGTTCACGCGCGGCGACGAGATCGTCGTCGACTACGTTCGCTATCCGAACTTCGACTCGTTCTACGACATCGGGGCGATGGCGAGCGGTGGCACGGATGACGGCGTGCTCTCGCGTGGCATGTTCCATCGCGCGACGATCGATCTCGCCGCGAAGACCTTGCGCAGCGAGCCGGTCAGCGAGCGCGACTGCGAGTTCCCCACGATCGCGAGCGGCATCGAGGGTCGCGAGCACTCCATCGCGTACGTCGCGTTCGACAACCTCGGTGCGATCGGCTCGATCGACGCGAAGGGTACGATTCGCTCGCACGCCCTCCCCGCGGGCACGAAGGGCAGCGAGCCGTTATGGGTGGATGGCTACCTGCTCTCGCTGTGCCACCAGACGGATCGCGCCTACGTCGCGGTCTACGACGCGAACCGGATCCCCGACGGCCCCGTCGCGAAGATCTGGATCGATCACCACGTGCCGATCACGTTCCACGGCACGTTCGCGCGTACGTAGACCGAGCGTGGGAGCTCCTAGAGCCCTGTTCAGCCTCGGCGGAGTGCGGTACGAACAGCCGGCACCGTGCCAGCCCGTTACCTGATCGGCATCGACCTCGGAACGACGAACTCCGCGGTGGCGTACGTCGACACCGCGGCCGCCGATCCGCGCGTTCGCGTGTTCGAGGTTCCGCAACTGGTGGCCCCCGGCGAGGTCGCGCTGCGCAGGCAGCTGCCGTCGTTCGTGTACCTCGCGGGCGAGATCGATCTCGCGCCGCACGAGACGTCCCTGCCCTGGCGCCCGGTCGCCGCGCAGGTTCGCGATCCGCAGGCGGCCACGTCGAGCGAGCTGCGCCCCGTGGTCGGCGAGCTCGCGCGCAGCCAAGGCGCACGCATGGCGTCGCGCATGATCGCGTCGGCGAAGTCGTGGCTGTGTCACCCGGGCGTGGATCGCCAGGCCGCGATTCTCCCGTGGGGCGACAGTGACGGTCCCAAGCTGTCGCCCGTGGCGGCGCAAGCGCTCGTCCTCGGTCACGTGCGCGAAGCGTGGAACCACGCGCATCCCGACGCGCCGTTCGCGGAGCAGGAGGTGCTCGTCACGGTGCCGGCCTCGTTTGACGAAGCCGCGCGCGAGCTGACACTGCAGGCCGCGCAGAAGGCGGGCTTTCCGCCGGTGGTGCTGCTCGAGGAACCGCAGGCCGCGTTCTATGCGTGGATCGATCAGCACAAGGGCAACAAGGGGCTCGCAGCCGGCGAGCGCGTTCTCGTGTTCGACGTGGGCGGCGGCACCACGGACTTCACGCTGATCGAGGTCGACGCGAACGGGGACGGCTTCACGCGCACCGCTGTCGGCGATCACCTGCTGCTCGGCGGCGACAACTTGGATCTCACGCTCGCGAAGATCGTCGAGCAACGCGTCGTCGCGAAGTCGAACAAGAAGCTCGATGCGCTGCAGTGGCACGGCCTCGTGCACGCGTGTCGCCTCGCCAAGGAGACGCTGCTCGGCGAGGATCCGCCCGAGACCGCACCGATCGTCGTGCAATCGCGCGGCGCGAAGCTCATCGGCGGAACGCTGCGCGACGACGTCTCGCGCGACGAGCTTCACGGGGTGTTGTTCGACGGCTTCTTCCCGCTCGTGACGAAGGGCTCGCCGCTGTCGCGCGCACGCGGTGGTCTGCAAGAGTTCGGCTTGCCGTACGCGAGCGATCCGGCCGTCACCCGCCATCTGTCGGCGTTCCTCCAGCGCCACGATGCACAGCGCGTCGACGCGGTGTTGTTCAACGGTGGTGCGATGACACCGGTGTCGCTGCGCAAGCGCGTCCTCGATCAGATCGCGCAGTGGCAAGAGGGCGCGCCGCGCGAGCTTCCGTCGCAGATGCCCGAGATGGCGGTCGCACAAGGCGCCGCGTACTACGGCCTCGTTCGCCGCGGTCTCGCGACGCGCATCAAGGGCGGCACGCCGCGCGCGTTCTACATCGGCGTCGATGCATCGGGCATGCGCCGCCGTCCACCCACGACAGAGACGGCGAGCACCGAGGCCGCGCGGTATGCCGTGTGCCTCGCACCGTCGGGCCTCGAGGACGGCGCGCGCGTGCAGCTCGAGCGGGACTTCAAGCTCGTCACCAATCGGCCCGTCAGCTTCCGCCTCTACTCGTCGAGCACGCGCGAGGATCAACCGGGCGCGCTCGTGCCGATCGGTGATGGCCGCGCCGATACCACCGACGACGGCAGCGACCTCCTCGAGCTTCCGCCGATCGTCACCGTGCTGCGCGCGCGCGGGCGCGGAGAGGTCACCGTTCGCCTCGGCATCCACATCACCGAGCTCGGCGCGCTCGAGATCAGCGCGGTGGATCGCGAGCCACCGAACGAGGAGTGGAAGCTCGCGTTCGACATGCGCTCCGGCGGAACGGCACCTGCGCCCGAGGAGTCCGACGACGCGGGGCCCCATCCGGCGATCGATGTCGCGAAGGCGCGCCTCGCCAAAGCGTTTCAGACCGGCGAAGGTCTCGGCACGCTCACGCGCGATCTCGAGACGCTGTTCGAGTCCCGCCGTGACGATTGGTCGATGCACACCTCGCGCGCGCTGTTCGACACGCTCGTCGAGGTCGCGGCGGAGCGCAAGAAGACCGCGGATCACGAGCAGCGCTGGCTCAACCTCGCCGGCTTCTTGCTGCGTCCCGGCACCGGCGCACCGCTCGACACGTGGAGAGCCCGCGTGATGTGGGGCATCTTCAACGAGAACCTCGCGTTCCCCAAGAGCGAGCCGAACAAGCTCGCGTGGTGGATCGTGTGGCGCCGCATCGCCGGCGGGCTCGCGAAGGGCCAGCAGGATCAGTTCTACGATCGCTTCGCGAAGCTGCTCCTGCCGAACCCGCTGCAGGCCAAGAAGCTCGCCGACGCCAAAGCGTCCAAGCAGGAGCTCGCCGAGATCTGGCGCGTGATCGCGTCGCTCGAGCGCCTCGCCGTGCAGCACAAGATCAAGCTCGGCGACGAGCTGATCCGTCGCATGGAGACGCGCAAGGGTCGCGAAGACTCCGTGCACCTATGGGCGCTGTCTCGCGTCGGCGCGCGCACGCCCCTGTACGGCCCGCTCAACCTCGTCGTGCCCGCGTCCAAGGTGAAGGACTGGGTCGGTCAGCTCGTGAAGTGGGACTGGCCCGAGCCAGACAAGGTCGCGTTCCCGCTCGCGCAGCTCGGCCGGCGCACGGGCGATCGCTCGCGCGACCTCGACGACGCCACGCGCGCGACGCTGGCGGACTTCGTGCGGGCGCTCCCCGGCGGCGATCGCGCGGCGATCCTCGTCGAGCAGGTCGTCGCACTCGAAGCGCGCGAGGAGCGCGTCGCCCTCGGTGATACGCTCCCCGCAGGTCTGCGACTGGTCATCGATGACGACCGTCCAGACGAGGAGGCTCCATGAACCACGACAAGCCCTCCGTGCTGCCGACCTCCCCGGCGCCCGGGCCATCTCTCACCGGTTAGAGGACCGCGAGCTGGCGATTGGTCAGGACGCCTTCGGTCTTCGCGTTGGCCTGCGCGCGCACCTTGCGTTCGAGCGCTTCGATCACGGCACGCGTGAAGTCGACCTTTTCGAACTTCTGCGCGCTGCCGAGACCGCCCGGTGAGAACACGTTGATCTCCATCAGCTTGTCTCCGACGATGTCGAGCCCGACGAGGAACATGCCGTCCTCTTTGAGCTTGGGCCGCACGATCTCTGCGAGCGCGAGCATCTCGTCGGTGATCTTTGCCTTCGCGAGCCGGCCGCCGGCGTGAAGGTTCGAGCGGACATCTCCCTTCGCGGAGATCCTCCGGAACGCGCAGTAGCGGCCGTTCACCACGAGCGGATCGCCGTTCATCAAGAAGAAGCGCGTGTCGCCATCCTTGGCGGCAGGCAAGTACTCCTGCGCGATCGCGTAGCCATCGCGCGTCACCGCATCGATGATCTGGTTGAGGTTGCCCTTCGCGCCCGGCTTCACGACGAAGACGTTGGTGCCACCGCTTCCCTGCAATGGCTTCACGCACGCCTTGCCACCCTCGTCGGCGACGAACTTCTTGAGGTCGTCAGCGTTGCGCGAGATCAATGACCGTGGACGCACCGCCTCGGGGAAGTTCTGGAAGTACATCTTGTTGATGGCGAGCGACAGCGAATGCGGATCGTTGACGACGATCGTTCCGCGCGCCGCTGCGCGTTGGCCGAAGATGTAGCCTGCGCTCTGGGCCCATGGACGCGTGCCGAGATCCGCGGCCGGATCGTTGCGCAGCATCAGCACGTCTAGATCGTCGACGCAGATGCGCTCGACCTTCGCCTTGTCGCCCTGCAGGTCGCGCAGGTACGTCACGCCGGTCTTGTACTTCGTCCTCGGTGCGCTGCGCGCCCACGCGTGCACGGAGTTGTCCCCGTCGTTCGCGAAGTCGGCGACGCCCATGACCCACGCTTCGTGGCCCATCTCGAGCGCCGTCATTGCGAGGCGCGTCGTGGTGTAGCCCTCTTCTTCTGTCTCGATGTCGTTACAAACAAATCCAATCTTCATGCTGCCTCCAACAAACCGAGCGGCTTCGCACCGCTGCGCACGCGCGCGAGTCGCGCCTTTGCTGCCTCGCCGTCGAGCCAATGCGGACGGATCGCAGGCGCGTGCAACATGCCGCGCCGTACGAGCTCCTCGATCAGCGGCACTTGATCGAACGCGATCTTTCCGACGAGCAGCGTGTCGAGCTCGCCACCCGCATGCAGGTACGCGAGCACGTCGAGCAGTCCGCGCAGGTAGATCGCATCCTTGGTGAGCCCGCCGCCACGAAACACGCGAGCCGCCGTGCCAAATGCGCTGCGTGGCGATGCGCCGTGAGCGACGAGCTCGCCGACGATGTCGGGGAACGTCGCGCCTTCGAGGAGCCGCCGCACCGCGAGCACGCGGAGCGCGATCGACCGCAAGCGCTCGCCATCGAGCCCACCGGCCATGAACTCGGCGAACAGCGCGAGACCTTCTTGCAGCGCCTCGTAGCCCGCGAGTCCAGCGGCCAACACGCGCAGCGGCTGCGAGAAGCCGTTGGCATACGTGACCACGTGCGTGCCCACTTCGTGCTGCAGCAGCGCATGCGCGCGCGCCTCGGTGACCGATAGCTTCGCGGGCACGAGCACGTCGCCGTGCGAGACCATCAACGCGGCGATGTCGTCGCGCACGCAGACCTTGCTCGCCAGCGCTGGCAGCGCACGCCGATAGCGCTCGATCTCCGCGCGTGCCCTCTCCACGACCTGCTCGCAACCGAGGCGCGGCTCGTCGCGCTTCTCGGGCGGCGACCACGCGAGGATCGATTCGGCCTCCGCGAGCAGCCCATCGTCGACAGCGCCATAGAGCTGCACGCTGCCGTGCACGAACAGCGGCGTGTCGCGATCCTCGAGGAGACCGAGCTGGCGATCGAGCTCGCGGCGCTTGTCGTGCAACAGCTGCGCGAGCACGGGATCCTCCAGGCGATCGAGCGGCAGGTCATAGAGCTGGCGCTTGCCGATCGCCGGATCGACCTCGAGCATGCGATAGCGCAGCACGGGCGACGTCTTTCGACCGCTGCGCTCGAACTCCTGCCACGCCTCCTCTGTGTTCACGGGCGTGACCGCGAGGAGAAAGTCGAAGGTCGAGCTGATCTCGGCGAGCGCGTGATCCGCCTCGCGCACCGCCCGCACCACGTAGCGGCGCCCCATCGCGTGAAAGTGCGCCGGGACCGTGGGCGTCTGCACGCGCGCGAACTCGTAGAAGCCACGCTGCATCGCGTGCGCGAGGTCGCGCGACATCGCTTGCGCGACGAAGGGATAGATTCGCGACGACGACTCCGACGATGCAGGCCGATACCGTGGCGGAACTTCCAACCCGATCGCCAGGACGGCCGCCTTGGCCGCGCGCTCGGGAGCGACCAGTGGGCACTCGCCCGACGGCCGCGGTGCGTCCTCGACGATCTCGACGACGGGCTCGCCGCTCATCTCGCGAAGCGCGTCCGCGAGCGCGTCGATCGTCGTCGCGAGCCGCGCATTCTCGTGCGCGTGGATGCGATAGGGCCCCGCCGGATCGCCGCCGGCCCACAGCTCGAGGAGCAAACACGCACCGCACAGCGTCGCGAGCTGCTCGACGACCGCCTCGACGAACGCCGTGATGTCGCGACCTGCCGGCGCCACGAGGTACGCCGCCTGCGTGCGCACGAAGTCCCGCGCGACGACATCGACCTGCTCGCCGCGCGGCCGATACACGCACAGAAACGGCAACGCGCGATCCACGTGCAAGCGTCCGCCACCCTCGAGCGTTCGCCGCACGGGCTTGCCGGCTGCGATCCGCTCCGCGACGACCGTCGCGAGATCGCGTGCCTCGCTGCCACGCTCCATACGCCCCGCGTCGATCGCCGCATCGGTCGCTACATCGGTCGCCGCGTGCCGATCACCAGCGGACGTCATCGCGCGAGCTCTCGGCGCTGGCCGATCGGGCGCTCCAGCTCCTCGACGACGCCGGGCACCGTCGACGCGAGAGCTCGTGCCAAGCGGGCGACGTGTGGCTCGTCCACCGCGCCCGACCACTCGTCCATGAACGTCTTCTTGAGCTCGATCGCGATGCACACCGCGTTCGCCGGGAACGTGCGGTGGATCCACTTCGACATCTCGCCACCCTGGAACTTCACGTTCTCGCGAACGTCGAGGCCGTTGGCCCCCAGCTCTTTGCAGAAGCGATCCACGAGCCCGCCCCACCGCATGCGATCGAGCGTGCCCGTGCCGAGGTTCACCTCGGGGTTCTGCGCTCGATCCGCGGGCGTTCTGTTCTCGCGACAGTGGTTGTACGAGTGAACGTCGAGGATCGCGACGTTGCCGTGCTGCGCGATCTTCTCCGCGATCATCGCGGACAGCCGCGCGTAGAACGCGTCGTACAGGCCGAGCGAGCGCTCGATGACCTCGGGCTCGAGCGGAGATCGCCACACCTCGAGACCCCACGCGTCCTCGGGCTTCGCATACACCGCCGACGCGCGCGGGCGATTGAGATCCACCTCGAAGCGCGAATGCACCGCCACGAGGTGCGTCGGGATCACGCGCGCGATCCGTCCCGTGTGCGGATCTTCTTCGCGCAGCCGCGACGCCTCGTCGAGCGCCACGAGGGACGCGAGCTCGTCGCGCAGCACGTGCCCGTCGTGGATCGCGGTGGCGATCAAGGGGCCGGGACCGGAAGCGACAACGAACGGATCCATATCGGAACCGTAGTTGCTCGCAGTGAAGCGCGGATGCCCGTGACCGTTAGCCCAGCGTGAATGCGCGTGCGCGCACGGTCGCACGGTGCCAGCGCGCGGTCGCCGTATGCGGAGGCGTCAGTTCGCGCGCGAGATGAGGACCGACGCTCCGTCGATCTTCGCGACCAACGCCGCGCCGCCGTACTTCTCGACCATCGAGCGCGGCAGGTGCAGAAGCACCGGATGCTCGAGGTTGATCGGCTGACCGAGATCCGTCGGCGTGAAGAACAGGTCGGGCATCGGGAACAGCGGATCGCTGACCTGCGTGACCTTGGTCGATCCCGCGGCGATGATTCGCAACGAGTCACCCTCGGTCTGCACGAGCACGCGATCGCCGTCGATACCCGCGTTCTGCAGCAGCTGACGCGGCACGCGTGCGCGGCCGTCCTTGCCGATCGGCACGGGCGAGCCCTGCGCCGTCGCGGTGACCACCGGGTTGTCGTAGCCAAGCGTCTGCCGCGTGGGCGGCGTGGCGACCTGGTTGCGCATCGTGTCGTCGTACGCGTCGGGGGAGTGCTCCGGCAGATGATAGAGCAGCGCGGTCACCGGCTTGGTTCCGCCGGCGAGAACGTTGATCTCCGTCTGGATGTAGCTGCCCATCGCTTTGCGGGTGAACAGGTCGCGCACGATCGGCGAGACCTCGCGGTGGCGCACGCCGGGAAGCGAGCGCTTCACGGCGTTGGAGACGTCGAGCGCGGTGAACAGCATCGCTGCACCGGTGAGCTCGTCGACTACGCGCGCGGTGGTTACCTCGATGTCCGACGGTCCATCACCATCGTCGCTGTCGAACACGTCGTCATCATCATCGTCGTCACTCATGAGTTACGCCTTCGCCTTCGGGTTGGTCTCGATGTAGTAGGTGATCATCTCGTCGTTCACGAGGCCGCTGGTCTTGCCGGCCTGTCCGTAGACGGAGTGGAAGCCCGTGGGCGGCCGACTCGGATCGTTCGCCTTCCACGTCTTGACGTCCATGAACCACCCCTCTGAAGATTGCGGGCCAAATAGTAGACGCGGATCGAGGGGGTCATGAAGAAGGACAAGGCACGAATCACGGAGCTCGCGAAGCTGCTCCGGAAGTACAAGGACGCCTATTACAACGCCACGCCGCTCGTCAGCGATGCCGTGTACGACGCTCTCGAAGACGAGCTGCGCACACTCGATCCGGATCACGAGGTCCTGAAATCGGTTGGCACGCCCACCGCCGTCACGTCATGGGAGAAAGCGCGCCACGCTATCCCGATGGGATCGCTCAACAAGGCGGTCTCCGAAGAAGAGTTCCAACAATGGGCAACCCGCTGCGAGGAGCTCGGCAAGAAGGACAAGCTGGGCTCGCTCACCAAGGATCTCTTCGTCACCGAGAAGCTCGATGGCCTCTCCCTCGCCGTCACCTACGAGAAGGGAAAGCTCTCGGAGGCGATCACGCGCGGTGATGGAATAATCGGCGAGCGCATCACTTCCAATGCGCGCCGCATGAAAGGCGTGCCCGCCGAGCTGAAGCAGAAGGTCTCCGTCACCGTGCGCGGCGAGATCATCTTGAAGCTCTCCGACATGAAGAAGCACTTCCCCGGCGCCGCGAATCCGCGCAACCAAGCCTCGGGAACGAGCAAGCGCTTCGATGGAGAAGGCTGCCAACACCTCACCGTTCTCTTCTATGACATCGACGGTCCGGGCGAAGATCACGAGAACGAAGTCACGAAGTTCAAACGCCTCTCCGAGCTCGGTCTGCTCTTGCCGTTTGGCAAAGCAACGGATCTCGCTGGTGCGGTGAAGATCCACAAAGAGTACGCCGCCACCAAGCGCGCAAAACTCGACTACGAGATCGATGGCCTCGTCATCCACGTGAACGACATGCACGCGCAGCACATGCTCGGCGAGCTGGCGAATCGGCCGCGCGCTGCCGTCGCATACAAGTTCGCGTCGCAAGCGAAGGTCACGAAGCTCGTCGACATCGTCTGGGAGACCGGCTCGTCGGGTCGCGTCTCTCCGGTCGCGATCGTCGAGCCCGTTGTCCTCGCGGGCGCCACCGTTCGCCGTGCCTCGCTGCACAACGCCGGCATGATCGCCGACCTCGATATCGGCATCGGCGACGAGATCCTCGTGTCACGCCGCAACGACGTCATCCCCTACGTCGAAGAGGTCGTCCACAAGCACGGCAAGACGGCGAAGCCGCCCAAGAACTGCGCGACCTGCAAGTCACCTCTCGTGCGCGTCGGCGAGTATCTGTCGTGCCGCAACTACAAGACCTGCACGGCGCTCATCGAGGGCCGCATCGAGAACTGGATCGGCGCGCTCGGTGTCCTCGAGTGGGGCGACAAGCTCATCGCGCAGCTCGTCGAGGCCAAGCTCGTCAAGGAGCCCGCCGATCTCTACAAGCTCGACGTGAAGAAGGTCGCCGGCCTCGATCGCATGGGCACCACGTCGGCCACCAAGGTGCTCGACAACCTGCGCGCGCAGCTCCCTCTCTCGCTGCCCAAGTTCCTCGCGGCGCTCGGCATCGAGAACTTCGGCCTGCAAACTGCCAAAGCGATCGTCTCCGCGGGCTTCGACTCGCTCGACAAGGTCCAAGCCGCAAAGCTCGCCGAGCTCGCCGCGATTCCCGGCGTCGGCCCGTCCAAGGCCAAGGCTGCGTTCGACGGACTCGTCGCACGCAAAGCAGAGATCGCGCGCCTCCTCGCCGTCGGCGTCGTGCCCGTCACCAAGGCGGCGTCCGGGCCGCTCGCCGGCAAGTCGTTCTGCTTCACCGGCACGCTCGGTCGCCCACGTAAAGAGCTCGAGCAGATGGTGGAGACCAACGGCGGCACGCTGCTGTCGGGCGTGACCAAGGATCTCCAGTTCCTCGTGATGGCCGATCCGAGCTCGGGCTCGTCGAAAGCGCAGAAGGCCAAGAAGTACGGAACGGAGTGCATCGACGAGGCGGCGTTCATGGCGCTCGTCGCGGGTGCCGCAAAGTCTGGCGGCAAAGCGAAAGCGGCCAAGTCGAAGAGCGCGTGAGCTAGAACGCCGGTGGCGGCGGCGGATACGGCGCAGCCGGCGGATACGGCGCGGCCGGTGGCGGGCCGGGCGGCGGCGCTGCGGAGGGAACGTAGACAGCGGGCGGCGGATCGCGACGCTTGTCGACGGAGTTCTTGCCGAGGCGGACCGTTGCAGCGAGCTGCAGGCTCGGACCGGTGCGCATCGTCGAGCCGAGCACCTCTTGGTTGATGATCGCGGTCAGCGCGAGCTCGGGCGTGATCGAGTACTCGATGCCCGCGGCGATCACGAGGTCCACGGCGTCATTGCCGATCACGTCCTCTTCGTCGGTCGTGATCACTGGACCGATGACCGTCGTATCCCGCGTGAAGAGGTGCACCGTGGGCTTCTGCGTGACGTAGCCGCCGCCAAAGAGGCGCAGCTCGCCGAACGTGTAGGAAGGCCACAGGCCGAGGCCGATCGTGCCGACCGAGTCGGTGTCCGACGACGTGTACCGGCTGACGCCCGTGACGATGCCCGCGAAGTCCACCGTGGCGGTCGTGTACTGATCGTAGGGCACGCTCCAGTTCATGAGCTGGACGTTGATGCCGAGCGAAAAGTTGGAGCTCGGGTCGGCCGAGAGCGTTCCGCCGAGGATCATGCCGACGCCCATCACGTTGCCGTTGCGTGATGCGGGCAGCGACTCGTCGACGACCTGATGGCCGAAGCCGCGCTCGAACACGCCGCCGATGTAGAAGTTGCGCCGCGGGCGGAAGATCAGCTCGCCGCGCGCTTGCGTGTCGGGGACCTCGGCGCCGCTCGCGCGGTTGGTGGAGGTTGCGTCGGTCACCGTCGGCATCGACGATGCGCCCGCGTTGAGCGCGACGATGCCGCTGGTCGGCGCGGTGTTCTGGAAGGGAACGCTCGCGCGCGGGACCTGGCCGATGTTGACGTTGCGCGACTCGATGATGCACGCGGGGGCAACCGCGAGCAGTGCGACGAAGTGGAAGTGCCTCACGTGCCGATCATAGGGGCATCTCGACGCGCGTTGTGCGCCGTGCCGGCCATTGCCATTACCCGAGCTGTAGGCCGCAGTCGGCACACGCGCCATCGACGAGGGGAAGCGCACACCCGCAGGCAGGGCACGGCGGCTCGTCTCCGTCGGAGACAGCGATGGTGGGCAGCTCTACGCCCTCGCGCTCGAGCTGCTCGCGCCACGCGTCGTGGACGAGCGCGGCGACTTTCGGAAGATCGGCCTCCTGGACCAGGAGGTGCGTGCGGGTCCCTCAACCACCGCCGCTGCCGGGTGGGCAGCCGATGTCTGCATCGATGCCGGCCTCGCGACACCGCTCGCGCAAGCGCTTCATGTCGGTGATGGAGCCGGACATCGCGGGAACGAGCTGCATGGCTCGACGGTACACGAGCTACGCCCGCGCAGCGCGGAGAAAGCGCTCAGGGCTGCTTCTCGACGAAGCTGAGAAGGTCCGAATCCGCGGCGTCCACCAACGTCTCGGTGGTGGTCGCGATGGTGGTCCCCTCGCGCGCGAACACGAGGATCGGAATCTCGTCGAGCTCGGAGGTGGATCGCAGGTCGCGCACCACGTCGTTCACGCCGTCGGACTTGAGGTCCAGAAGGATCGCGCGTGGCCGCAACGCGCGCGCGAGCCGCGAGATCTGCACGAGCGCACGTGTCATCGACACGACCGTGTAGCCACGTGCGGACAGCAGCAGATCGAGCTGCTGCAAGCGACCGCGATCGTGCTCGACGATCAACACCACGCCGCGGTCCTGCTCGGCGACGGACACCGGCGGCACGGAGACAAACGGCAGCGGCTGGCTGATCGACTTGTTCGCGTCGCGCGAGCGGTACACGGCGAGCGCGACCTTGTTCAGCAGCTCGTCGACATTGAACGGCTTCTCGACGACCTCCGACGCGCCGAGCGTCTGGAGGTTCACGTTGAGCCCGTGCACCGCTGTCATGATCAGGACTGGCACGTGCTCGTAGATAGGGTTCTGGCGCAGCACCTGGAGGAACTGCCGGCCGTTCATCCCCGGCATCATGAGGTCGAGGAGGATCGCGTCGGGCCGCGCCGCCGTGACGCGCTCCAGCGCGGTCTCCCCGTCGACGGCGAGATCGACGACGTACCCTTCCTCGGTCAGCACTTGGCCGAGCGTCTCCCGCACCATCGGCTCGTCGTCGACGACGAGGACGCGGCCTTCCTTCGAGTTCGGTCGCATGCGCTGTTGTGGGCGCAGACTAGCATGTACCATCGACGACGATGTCCGACGCGGCAACCTCCCGCGCTAGCGGTGTGGCGAGATCGTACGAGGTGCTGCGTCCGAAGATCCTCCAGCGCCTGCTCGACCTCCGCGGGACGCTCGACCCGTCGCTGGCGCGCCTGGACGACGTGACCGCTCGCGCGCAGGTCAACGCGGTCCTCGAGCACCTGGGCAACTTCATCGCGACCGGCGATGTCGGACTCCACCGAGCGTTCCTCCACACGTTCCTGGCCATGCGCGCCGCCGAAGCGCAGAGCCCGGCGAGCGTCCTCACCATGCTCGTCGCGATCGGCGACACCGCGGCGCAGGTCGCACAGGATGAAGGCGCTGGCACGTCGGAAGGATCCGAGCTCACGCTGCTCCTGACACGGGTCACGGCGAGCACCGCGCGCGTGGTCAACGACCTGCTCGCGGACGAGCTCGCCAATCGCATCGACCAGTGGAGCAAGCTGCAGCGTCGCGACACCGAGGTACCAGGAACGTGAACGCGACGGGCTTGCCACCGGGGATTCGCATCGCGGGCGATACCAACGTCGGCAAGGTCCGTACGACCAACGAAGACTCGATGATCGTGGATCCCGAGCGCGGCTTGTTCGTCGTGCTCGACGGGATGGGCGGCGCCAACGCGGGCGATCTCGCGTCGCAGACCGCGCGCGACGCGATCCTCGAGTACGTCGCGCACCGGCGCAGCTCGATGGATCCGAGGGTGCTGCTCGTCCAGGCGATCCAGTCGGGCTCCGCCGCAGTGTTCGGCGCGGCGCAAGGTCATCGCGAGAGGCACGGCATGGGCACCACGTGTGTCGCCGCGCTGCTCGCGGATCCCGAGCGCATCGTCATCGGGCACGTCGGCGACAGCCGCGCGTACTTGCTGCGCAATGGCCGCCTGCAGCCGCTGACCAAGGACCACACGATCGTCGAGGAGCTCGTCGAGCGCGGCCTATTGTCCGCCGAGGATGCCGAGCGCCATCCGTACAAGAACGTCCTCTCGCGAAACCTCGGCGCGCGTCCGGAGACCCGCGTCGACGTCACCGAGGTAGCGCTCGAGCCCGGGGACCGCATCATGCTCTGCTCCGACGGGCTCTACGGATACGCGGCCGCCGAGGCGATCCAGTACATCCTCGGATCTGGCGACGCCCCCGAGCACGTCACGCGCGATCTGATCGATCTCGCGATGCGCGGCGGCGGTGGAGACAACGTCTCGGTGATCGTCATCGAGACCGCGCAACCTGCGGCCAGCTCGACGCTGATCGTGCGCACCAACGGCGCGATCGCGTGGTGGCAACGCAGGCAACGTTTCTTGCAACTTTGCAAGGACGGTGGCCTCACGCGCAATCCCATCGTCAGTGGACTCGATCCCGCGGAGGCCCTCGAGCTGATCGGTCTCTCGGTGTGCCAGGCGATCTTCCACGACCTCGAGAAATCGACGGGCGTGAACGTGTGGACGTTCGCGCAGAACCTCGCGGGCGGATGGTTCGAGCGCGGTGGAGAATGGTCCGCGCTGCGCAGCCTCATGGACATCATCGCGAATGCATCTCGCGGCGTCGTCGACGAGCTTCGCGCCATCGAGCCGCCGCTCGGCTTCTTGCTCGACATCGCCGTCAGCCGCGCGCTCGTCGTCGCGGAGCTCGCGCTCGGCGGCCTCCTCGCGGAGCGCTTGCGCCAAGTCGACGCCGAGCTCATCACGCTTCACACCGCCACGCAGGAGACCGTGGACGCGGAGATCGAGGCGGTGCTCGACGCGGGTGACAGCAGCGAGCGCTTCGTCGAGCGCCCCACGATCCCGTTCCTGCGCGCCGATCGCGCGGCCACCGGCGCCACGGAGTCCGAGGAGGTCATGGACGCGATCGACAAGACGCTCACCGTCGCGCGCGCTCGCACCGCTCCACGCGCCGAGGCCGTGAAGCACGTGCTCACCGCGCTCGAGGCGATCGCCACCGACGGCAGCAGCAACTTCGCCACGGCGGTCCTCGCGGCGCGCGACTTGTACGGCGTGCGGGCCGTCGACGAAGCGGGAATCATGCCGCTGTTCGACGCGCTCGATCAGGCGCGCATCCTCACCGCGTCGAGCGTCCAGCAGATCCAAGCGACGGATCAGACGCGCGCGCGCGTGCTCACCCTCATCAGCCGCGCACACCAGCGTCTGGTGAGCGCGACCACCGGTCTCGTCCTCGAAGCGGTCGCGCCGTATGGCGACAAGATGCGCGAAGCCCAAGCCGCGACGTCCGAGCTTCGCGACAAGGTCGCGCGCGCGGAGCGCAAGCGAGCCGAGCTCGAGCGCCAGTTTGCCCACAACGCCGACGAGAGCCTGCCCTGGGGCTCCCGCGGAACGACGGAGTGGTGACGGATGTCCGACGCTGACATGCACGATGCGGTGAACGTCCTGCGCGACGAGGTGCTCGACACCGTGGAGCATGGCGATCGCGATCCGCCCGGCGCCGAGGTGTTCGACGCGATCCTTCGCGCGCTCGCCATGGGCGGCGAGTCCGTGCCGATCCTCGATCATCAGCTGCACGACGCCGTCTCTCGCCGCCTGGCGTGGGGCGACAGCGAAGAGAACGTGCTGTCGGATGCGGAGACGGTCTTCGATCGCCTGATGGTCGCCATCGAGCGCGCCATTCGCGATCACGCGGATCGCATGGTCGTCGTCGAAGCGGCCACGCTCGTCGCGGTCACCGTCGCGCGCGTCGTGTCACTCGCCGCGGTTGCGCGTGTCTCGCACGATCGCGCAGCGCGGTTGCGAGAAGAGCTCGCGCAGCGACAGCTACAGCAAGTGCTCGAGAAGCAGAAGGCGACGATCGCGAAGCTCGAAGCCGACCTGCGCGGCTACGACTAAGCCGGCGGCTGGATCGGCGTGTGGTAGCGCCCCTGCGCGATCGTCATGTCCACCTCGGGGAGGATCTCCGCGCGGGCTCGGATGACTTGGCTCTCGAGCTCGCCCCTGAACAGGAAGATGCGCAAGAAGCCGAGGCCGGCGATCACCCCGAACACGACGGGGATGTAGCGTCCTGCGGTGATCGCGATGATCGCTCCGGCGAGCGCTGCGCCTGCCGCCATCTTGCACTTGCCCATCACGATGCCGAACTGCGCGATCATGTTCTTGGCCATCGCCTCGTACGTGGGGACCGTGGCTTGTTGGACCACCTTGATCTCTTGCGGTCCCATCTGACCGCCGATCTTGAGCGCGGCGATCACCGGCTCCGCGATGGTGCCCTTGGATTTCTTCTCCATCACGATCAGCTGATACGGGTTCTTCCGCAGGAAGTTGATCAGCATGATCTTCTGCGCCGGATAGCTCAGGCTCGACGAGAACGTCTTCACCACGGCGAGGCTGATCACGATCGCGCCGATCGCGGTCAGCGCGTAGCTCGCGATGAGCTTCATGTTGCCGAGTGGATCGGCCGGCTTCTCGGGCTCGACGATCAGATCTCCGTTCTCGTCGACGTCCGCGAACGACACCTCGTAAGACGCGCAGAGGAGCGCGAACCCGAGAACCAACCCCACTAGCAATGGTCGTTTCATGACGGCTTTTCCACCTGAGGAATGTCAGCAGTGATCGCGTCGAGCAAGGCCTCGAGGCCGTCATCGCGCTGAACGAAGCGATGGACGAGATCGGAGTCGCCGCGGCCGTTGCCACGAACGATGCGGCGCGCTGTTGGCTGCGCGCGACGGATGTTCTCCATGACGGGCGCCACACGGGGATCGCCGGCGTCGAGCTCCGCGATCACCGCGTCGAGATCGATCTTGTGGCTGATCACCTCGTCCACGCTGTCGTCGTCGGCAGCGAACAGCACGTCCCACCCGCTCGTCACGTAGAGCGCCATCGCGCCGCGCTGCCGGTGCTCGTCGCCCACGACCAGCACGCGCAGGCGCCGGCCGGACTTGTCGGCGATCCCGGGCGCGGACTGGCGAGCGGCGGTGGCGACGATCGTGGCCCACTCCGCGGGCGGTTCGATGAGCAGGATGCCCAAGGTCCAGCTCGGGGAGGTTGCCTCGCGGACCACGTCGCCGATCACCTCGAGTGCGAGGCCGGACTGCGGATCGAACAGCGCCACGCTGATCCGCGTTCCGAGCGGAAACCACGCCGCGGTGTCGAGGCACAGGCCGTCCTCGGACACGTCCTTCGTGCGGCAAACGGCCGTCTCGCCGCCGAGCAGAGGCTGGGCCTTTGCGGCGACATCGAATCGGTATCGTGGAGCGCGGCGCGACACCCTCTGCCATCTTGCCATGGCGCCCGCAGGGAGTGGGGCCGCGACCACGAAGCGGTGTGTAGGTCGCGGAATGACAGGCTCGTTCAGGCGGGCTGGATTGACGGTGTTCGAGGAGCGGGCCACCCTCCGCAGCATGAAGTACGCCGTGGGCGTGTTGGTCACCGCGATCGTCGCGAGCACGCCGCTCGTGTATGCCGACGACGCGCTCAAGCCGATCACCATCGTCGCCCCCGGCGAGCGCTCGACGAACAACAAGCTCGTGCTCGCGGGCATCGCGGGTGCCGGGCTCGTCGCCGGCGCGGTCGGCTTCTACTTCCATATGGATTCGCGCTCGGCCTCCGACGAGGTCGCCACCGACGTGTTCACCGGCACCGCGTGGTCGCCGGCGCATCAAGCGCTGGTCGATCAAGCCGAGAGCTCGCGCACGGCGGCGATCGTCATGTACAGCATCGGCGGCGCCGCGTTGATCGGTGCGATCGCCTACTGGATCGCGACCGATCCGGGCGAGGAGACGATCGTGATCCAGCCGCGAACCGCGCAGCCGCTGATCGCACCCACGCCCGGCGGTGCCGTCGTCGGCGGGATGTGGAGCTTCTGATGCGCGCTGCATGGATCGCTCTCGCCCTCGCCGCCTGCGCGCCCGAGATCACGCCGGGCACGTACCTGTGCGGCGACGAGCAGCTCTGTCCCGAGGGCCAACGTTGCGATGGCCTGACCAACACGTGCGAGCTGCCATCCGCGGCGCGACCGTTCGAGTGTGGTGACGAGATCGACGAGGTAGAGCCGAACGACGCGTTCGAGAGTGCACAGGCGGTAGGCGAGCTCCGTTGTGTCTCGCGCGTCGCCGAGGTTCACGGTTGCTCGCGCAAAGACGGAAGCGCCGAGGATTGGTTCTCGTTCGCGGTTCCCTCCTGCGCGCAGACGGTCCGCACGACCGCGCGCATCGCGTTCCCCCTCGCGTACGAGCCGCTCGTCCTCGAGCTGCGTGACGCGAACGGCGCGACCAAAGCGACCGCCGATGTCTGCGCGTCCGACGACAAGAACGATGGCGACACCGAGCTCTGCCTCGATACGGCGGTCACACCGGGAGCGCAGTACGCGATCCGCGTCGCCGCGTCCGGAACCGCCGACTGCGACGGGGAGTGCGCGTACAACCGCTACACGCTGACGATGCAGCTCGTCTCTCCATAGCTCGCGACCGCAAGTAGGGTAGCCTCCGCTCGGGGTGACCGGTCTCACGTGGAACTGGCTCGCAGCGCCGTACATCGCGTGCGTGCTCGTCATGCTCGCCGCGGTGATCGCGGCCGCGGTGCTGCGTGGCGATCGCGTGATGCGCCTCGGCGTGATCGGCATGGGTACCACCGCGATGCCGTGGGCCGTGTGCTCGGGTCTCGCCGCGTGCACGCACGATCCGGAGATCGCCGCGCGCCTCCTTCGCCTCGGGCAAGGCCCGATCTCGCTCGTCGGTCCGAACTTCATGCTCGTGCTCCTCGGCGTGAGCGGCCAACTCGAGCGCCACCGCTGGCTCGCGCGCATCTCCGGTCTCGTCGGCGTGCTCATGCTCGGCCTGTGCTGGGCGACCGATTGGATCGTGCCGGGCGTGCGCATGCTCGACGCGGGCATCTATTTTCCGACCGCGGGGCCGCTGACCGATCTCCACTACTCGCAGCTCATCATCTGGATGCTGATCGGTGCGTTCGTCGCGCGGAGTGCATCCTCCAAAGGCGAGAAGCGCCGGCTCGTCCGCCTCGTCGTCGGTATCCTGGCGCTCGGCGGCATCGGTGCGGTCGACACGCTGATCATTCACGGAGTGTGGAGCGGCGTGCCGATCGCGTGGTTCCCCGCGCTCGTCGCCACCGCAGTGATGTTCTATCTGATCGTTCGCACCGACCTCCTGCGGCCGCAGGGGATCGATCGCGGCGCCATCACCGAGGTCGTCGGCTTCTCGATCGCGACGCTGGTCGTCGGCATCATCGCCTACGCGGTCGAAGGCGCCGCACCCGTCATCATGGCCACCGCGGCCAGCATCGTGTGGGTCATCACGCTCGGCGTCGTGTGGAGCATCTCGCGCGCGCGGCCTTCGCGCGACGTCGCCAGCGAGCGCGCCCTCTCGCAGTTCGTGACGGGCCTGACCGACATCGAGGACGAGAAGATGATCGGCGAGCGCATCACCGCCCTGTGGCAGCCCTTCGCCATCGACGTCCGTGCGACGTGGCGCCTCGAGAGCGATCACCTGATCGACACGACCGGAACCAGGTGGCCGATCCACGGAGACGTCATCGCCTGGCTCGCGCGACACGTCGATCCGTTCTCGCCGGCCGACCTCGCCACCATGCGGCTCGGCGACGCGCGCGCACACCTCGAGGCCTTCGTCACCGCACACGACGCGTCCTTGATCGTCCCGCTCGTCGATCGCGGCGACCTCGTCGGCATCGTCGAAGCCGCGCACGACGACGCCCTGCGCGAAGAGGAGCGCGAGCTCGTCGTCGAGTCCGCGCGCGCCGCCGCACGCGCCATCACCTACGCCTCGCTCGCTCGCGCCGCCGCGCGCGAAGGCGCTACCGCGCGCGAGGTCGAAGTCGCGGAAGCGCTCCGCTTGCAAGCCTCCGCCAGCCGCGACGACGAGCTCGGCCGCTGGACCGTCGCCGCCGAGTACCGCACCGCTCCGCGCACCACGGGCGCCGGCTGGTCCGCCTCGCTGCTTCACGACGGCCGCCTCGCCGTCCTCGTCACCGAAGCGCAAGCACACGGCGTCGCTGCCGCGCTCGCGACCGCCGCCCTCACCGGCGCGTTCGCCGCCGCCACCGTCGGCTCGCGTCCGCTCGAGCTCGACGATCTGCTCGCTTCGCTGCGTGCGTCCGCCGAAGGCGTCATGCGCGGCGGCGAACCCATCGCTGCCTTCATCGCGCTCGTCGACGGCGATCGCCAACGCGTCACCTGGGCCACCGCCGGCCACCCGGGCGCCTTCGTCGTCGGCCCCGTCGCGTACGACCTCGCGAAGTTCCCGCTGGGCTCCACGAGCAGCCGTCGCCCCACATCGATCGCGCTCGGCGGTGGCGGCGCCTCGCTCGGCGCGTCTCTCGTCACCGCCACACGCGGCGACACGGCGCTGCCGCCCGACTCGCTGCTCGTGATCGCCTCCACCGCCGTGCGCGGCGACGACGAGGCGGCGTTCGAGAGCACGCTGCGCGACCAAGCACCGGCCGGCCCGCGCCTCGCGCAGCTCCTCGTCGAGAACGCGGCCAAGCGCGGCGACCAACACGAGGACCTGCTCGCCGTCATCGTTCGTCAACGCCCCGATCGGCGCAGCGAGCCCGTGACGATCGCGACGCCCGAGCCTGCGTAAGTGCGAGCCTGCGAAGGTACGTAGAAGGTACGTAGATGGGGTGCTCCATTCAGAGCAGGATGCGAATGCGATCGCGGAAGCGCGCGGGGATCGCCGACGCGATGATGTCGGGGACGCGATCGCGCGGGTACTTCATCGAGAAGTGCTTGAGCACGATGTGCTTGGCGAGCACGCGGTCGCCGAGCGCGTCGAGTGTGGCGACGATCTCGCCGAGGTGCGTGTGCATCTTCGCGGTCGCGGTCGCTTCTTCGCCCGGCTCGAGGAACGTCGCTTCGATGATGACGATGTCGGACGACCAGATGTGAGCTTCCTCGACGAGCGAGGCGCCGATGCAGTCGCCGATGAACGTGACGAGCGGGTGCTCCACGTCCTGCTGCACCACCGTGCCGCTCTTGCGCAGCGCCGCGATGTCCTTGCCCGACAGCGATGCGTACTGGGGCAAGAGCTTCTTCTTGCGGCTGTAGATCGTGTAGCCGAGGCTCGGCACGCGGTGCTTCACCGAGAACGCGCCCACGCCCAGATCGGGGCGCTGCGGGAGATCGGCGCGCTGACCGGGCGCGAGGCCGACGAGGACGGGCATCTCGACCTCCCCCGGTGGCACGCCCTCGAAGAACGCCTCTGCGCGAACGAGCTGCTCGAACGAAGTGCGGATCTCCTCGGGCAGAAAGTACGTCGCCGGCCGCGCGATGCCGATCATGCGGCGCAGGTGCCAGTGGCGCATGAGGCAGCGCGAGTGATCGCCGTGCGCGTGCGTGAGGAACAGGTGGTTCAGTGACAGCGACGAGAGTGGGCACTCGCCCATGTCGAAGCAGAGATCGAGCTCCGGCACCTGCACGTACGTGGCGAGTCCGGAGATCGAGAAGCCGGCGAGCGTCAGGCCGTCGAGGCGCAGGGCCACTTGCTGGAGAGCGTTGTAGGGCTCCATCGCGTGGGCCTACTCGCGCACGATGCGGTCGCGACCCGCGCGCTTCGCTTGATACAGGCGCGCGTCGGCGTGGGCGAGGAGCTCCTCGAGCGTCGCCCCGTCGCGACCGAGCTCCGCGAGGCCCGCGCTGAACGTGTAGCGAGGGAGCTCGCTTTGCTCGCGATCGTGCATGCCGGCGCGAAGCTGCTCGAACACGCGCTGCGCGGCGTCGATGTTGGCTCCGCGCATCACCACGAGGAACTCCTCGCCGCCGTAGCGACCGCAGTAGTCAGTGGCGCGGAACCGCGCGAGGAGTTGCTTCGCGAAGTCGCGGAGGACCGCGTCGCCCACGAGGTGGCCATGATCGTCGTTGATGCGCTTGAACGAATCGAGATCGATCATGCCGAGCGCGAGACGCTCGTTCGCTGCGATCGCACGCTCGATGGCTTCGGCGAGAAGCTCGAGGACGTGCCGGCGATTGAACAGGTTGGTGAGACCATCGCGGATCGCGAGATCACGCATCTTGGCCTCCGATGCGCGGAGCGCCGTCTCGGCGCGGCGTTGCGCCGTGATGTCGCGGAACGACCAGACGCGGCCGACGACTTGCTGCCCCATCTTCTGCGGACGCGACGAGCGCTCGAAGACGCGGCCATCGTCGAGCTCGAGGATGTCGATCGTCTCGCCCGATTCCCCCACGAATGACTCGTTGGCGTGGCCGATCATCCCCGACAGCGATGTCTTGCTCGCGATGTAGTTGCGCACGCCTTCAAACGACCGCATCGACTTCGCGTCGAGCTGCCACATATCGAGGAAGCGCTGGTTGAACGCGAGGACGCGCGTGTCGTCGGAGGCGAGGATGCCTTCGCCCGTGGACTCGAGCGTGGCGGCGAGAAGCGCTTCACGCATCGCGCGGTTCTTCAGCTCGAGCGTGAGCGATGCGAGTGATGCGAGGAACGCGGCGTCCTTGCGCTCGCCGAGGCCCCATGGTCGCGACGCGCCGACATGCTCGTGACACAGCACGCCGACGAGGCGCAGCCCCGTGCGGATCGGTGCGTCCAGGAGCGCGCCGATGCCGAGCGGCTGGAGATAGCTCGTGGAGAACTCCATGGTGCGCGGGTCCGCGTGCGCGTCATCGGCGGCGATCGTCTCCTCTTCGCGGACCGCGGCGAAGTACGCCGGGTAGTCCTTCGCGCGCAAGACGGTGCCGCTCGAGTGACGGTTCTCCGTCGCCTCGAACATGTCGATGCAGGTGAGATCCATCTGGTCCTCACCGAGGAGCCAGACGCTCGCACGCGCGGTGCTCAGCGCACGCGCGGCGGTCTCGGTGATCGCGCGAATCGCGCCGTCGGGGTCGCCTTCGTAGCGCTTCCAGATACGGGCGAGCTCTGCGATCGCATCTTGCGATTGCATCTGCGACGACGTGGTCACTTCCGGATCCGCGCGCGATGAGGATAGAGGACGATCTCGATGCGGCGATTGAGCGCCTTGTTCGACTTCGAGACAGGACGGTACTCCCCGAACGCGAGCGCAGCGAGGCGCGTCGGATCGAGCTTCGCCGTGTCTTGGAGGTAGTGCACGACGGTGAGTGCGCGCGCCGCCGAGAGCTCCCAGTTCGTCGCGAACTTCGGCCCCTCGACGGGCTCTTCCTTGCCCTTCGTCTTTGCCTTCGGCTTCTTCTTGGGCGCGACGTAGATGGGCGTGTCGTCGGTGTGGCCCTGCACCCAGATCTGCTTGTCGGGGAGCTCCTTCAGTGCGGTGGCGACCTTCGCGAGCACCGCCTTGCCGCGATCGGTCAGCTGATCGTCGCCCACCTTGAACAGCACCTTGTCGACGAGCTGCAGCGTGATCTCCTCGCCGTCGGCGGACACGGAGCCCGCTTTGTCGACGGCGGTCTTGAGCTTCGACATCTCCTTGTCGTTCGCGGCGACCTTCTCGGCGATCTGCGCCTTCTCCTTCTGCGCCGCCTCGAGCTCCTTCTCGATGGTCTTCTTCTCCTCCGCCGTGGAGTCGAGCTCCTTCGCGAGCGTGTCCGCGCGCTCCTTCTGCGCGTTCGCGGCCTTGGTCGCTTCGCTCGACGCCTTCTCGAGCTTCGCGACGCGCGCATCGGGCGCCACGCTCGGACGCAGAACGAAGCCGAGCGCAGTCCCCGCGACGAGCCCGCCCGCGAGCAGCGCGGCGTACGCCTTGGTGAAGCCTCGGCCCGGCGCGCCCGGCATCTTCGGCTCGCTCTGCCGCGACGTTGGAACGGGGAGCCTCTGCTTGTCGCTCAGGATGATGCCGGTGTCGGTCGGCTCACCTTTGGACGAACGTGCCACCAGACAATGCTAACTCAATAGTCGCCCATCGCCGCACCACCGCCGCGTGGATCTGCCGCGCCCTCCCAGCCGTTCGCGGTGCGCACGATCGCGTTGGCCGCGCCGAACTCGCGCGCGCTCGGACGCCAGTCGAGCTTGTACCCGGCGCTCTCTAGCTCCTCGGCGGTTTGCTTGGTCAGCGACATCGGCTCGACGAACACCGCGTCGGGCAAGTGCTGATGATGAATTCGCGGGAGCGCGACCGCTGCATCTGCCGGCCGCGCGAAATCGAGGACGTTGGACAGCGTCTGCCACACCGCCGAGATGATCCGCGGCCCGCCCTGCGCACCGACGACCATCACGAGCTCGCCTTTGTCGTTCTCGACGATCGTCGGCGTCATCGACGACAGCATGCGCTTGCCTGGCTCGATCTTGTTCTTCGCGGACTGCACGAGCCCGAACACGTTCGGCGAGCCCGGCTTCGTCGCGAAGTCGTCCATCTCGTTGTTCATGAGGAACCCGTGGATCGTGACGCCGCTGCCCCACGCGGTGTTGAGCGTGGTGGTCAGCGCGACGGCCATGCCGTCGCTGTCGACGACGGACAGGTTCGTCGTGTGCTTGCCCTCGGCGATCGGCGCGATGTCCTTGCTCGGCGTCGCGCCCGCTCCGATCGACTTCGCCATCGCGTCGAGCGTCGCGGGGGCGAGCAGCTTCGCGATCGGCATGTCCTTCACGAAGTCCGGATCGCCCATCACCTCGTTGCGCGCCGCGAACGCACGACGCCACGCCTCCACCACCCAATGCACGTGCTCGGTGCCGTGCCACGGCAGCTTGCCGAGCTCGGTAGCGCGCAGCATGCCGGCGGTCATCGCGAGCACGATGCCGCCCGACGAGGGCGGCGGCATCGACGTCACCGTGTGCCCGCGATATGAGAACGTCAGCGGTGTACGCCACACGGGTTTGTACGCGGCGAGATCGTCCTCGGTGATCGTGCCGTTGTTCGCCTTCATCGCATCGGCGATCGCCTTCGCGGTCTCGCCCTTGTAGAAGCCGTCGGGTCCGTTGTCGCGAATGCGCTCGAGCGCGATCGCGAGCTGCGGAATCGCGACCTCCTGCCCTCGGGTCTTCGCGATCTGTCGCGGCAACCAGATGTTCGCGGTGTCGCTGAACTGGAGGAGCAAGCTCGACCGCCTCTGGATCCACTCCGCGGTCCCCGCATCTACCTTGAAGCCGTTCTTCGCGAGGAGCACCGCGGGCTGCACGACCTCCGCCCACGACTTCTTGCCGAGCTTCTCGTGCAGCTCGTACAGACCCGCGACCGAGCCGGGCGTCCCCGAGGCGCGCCACCCGACGAGCGAGTCCGCCGTGGGTTTTCCATTCTCGTCGAGGTACATCGTCTCCGTCGCCGCGGCCGGTGCGGTCTCGCGAAAGTCGAGCGCGAGTGCTTTGCCCGGTCCCGTGCGCACGACGGCGAAGCCACCGCCACCGATGTTGCCGGCCGTCGGATGAACGACCGCGAGCGCGAACGCCGTCGCGACCGCGGCATCGACAGCGTTGCCACCGCCCGCGAGGATCTGCCGGCCGACGTTGGTCGCGTCGACGGCTTCGCTCACCACCATGTACGTCTTGCTCTTCGCGGCGAGCTTCGGATCGACGTTCGTCGGATCGCCCTCGCGATAGATCGGCGCGACCGGCGCAGCGGACGTCGCATCGGGAGCACCCCCATCGGTTCGCGGCGCGGCTGCTACGCGCGGCCCGGCATTCGGTCCCGGCGGCGGAGGCGGCTCGCGCTGGCACGACGCGAGGAGCACGAGTGCGAGGACGACCGGCGACTTGGAAGAGCCACGCATCCGGGCACCTTACCCGACCGAAGCCGCGACATTGATGTCGTGTCCCGCCGGATCGCCGCGATCTGACGAGCGCGCCGCGATCGGCGGATCCAGCGTGCAAGTCGCTTGTAGGACCCGTGAATTCCGACTCGAGCGAGCGTGGCACCGACGTTGCGTATAGGCCCTCCCATGAAGCGGCTCACGACTCTCGCGATCTTGGTGCTCGGCGGCTGCGCCGGGGACATGGCCTCCGCTCCGAGCGGCAACCCGGGCGGTGGTGGCGGCGTCAGCTTCGGCGGCGCGCAGGACATGGGGCAGTTCCGCGCGATGCTGGAGCGCGGAGAGGTGCCGGGCCCCGATACGCTCGACGCGAACGGTTTCTTCAACGAGCACTTCAACGCGATCCCGCCCAACGCATGTACCGGCGAGCTGTGCCTGACGCCGGGCATCTCGATCGGTCGCGATTGGCTGACCGGCAAGCATCAAGCGACGCTGCAGATCGCGGTCTCCACGCCGCGCGATCCGTCGGAGTTCCCGCGCTTGCCGATGAACCTCGTGGTGGTCGTCGATCACTCGGGCTCGATGGCGTCCGACATGCGCCTCGAGAAGGTGAAGACCGGACTGCACACGCTCGTCGAGAACATCGAAGACGGTGATCGCGTGTCGATCATCTCGTTCGACGACACCGTCACGATCGACGCGCCGTTCTCCGACACGATCGATCGCGAGGCGCTTCACCTCGCCATCGACAAGCTTCGCCCGCGCGGTAGCACCAACATCTATGAAGGTCTTCGCCAAGGCTTCTCGCTGCTCGGCGAGTATCCGTCCAACGTTCGCCAGAACCGCGTCATCTTCTTGAGCGATGGCCTCGCGACCGTCGGCGAGACGTCGCGAGCGAACATCCTCGCGATGGCGAAGACGTGGATCGGCAAGGGCATCGGTCTCACGACGATCGGCGTGGGCAACGACTTCGATGTGGAGCTGATGCGTGGTCTGGCCGAGAACGGCGCCGGCAACTACTACTTCCTCGAGGACGGCGCAGCCGCGGGCGAGGTGTTCAGCGAGGAGCTCGACTACTTCATGACGCCGCTCGCGCTCGACATCCACATCGAGGCGACCGCCGGCAGCGGCTGGACACTCGGCGAGGTCGTGGGCTCGCGCATCTGGAACGCGGGCCCCAGGACCGGATCGATGTCGATTCCCGCGGCGTTCGTCGCGAGCCGCACGTCGCAGGAGCCAGGCGAAGGCCGGCGCGGCGGCGGCAGCATGATCTTCATCCACCTCGAGCCGACGGCGGATGCGAACCCGAAGATCGCCGACCTGCGCCTCACCTATCGGCTGCCCGGATCGACCGAGACGATCACGCAGAACGTCACGCTCGACTACGCCTCGAATCCGCTCGAGACGCCGGACGAGCCGTACCTCTCGGGCGCCGAGATGGCCGAGCGCTATGCGATGTACAACATGTTCCTCGGCTTCCGCGCGGCGACGAACACGTACGACGGAAGCTGCGCTGCGGCCGCGCTCGTCGCGACGCGCACGCAAGCAGCAGCGTGGAACGAGCGCCACCAGGATCCGGACATCACGGCCGACCTCGTGCTCCTCGATCAGTTCCTCGCGAACCTTCGCGACCACGGCGCGACCAGCGAGCGCGATCTCGCGTCGTGCCCGACCGCCGACGAGCCGTACGGCGGCGACCCGGACTACTGGGAAGGCGACGGCCACTATCACGGCCACCACTACGGCTGCATGTCGGCGAGCAAGGGCGGAGCGGGCTGGATGATCATCCTCGGTGCGACGGTGTTTGTCGCAGCCGGTCGTCGCCGCCGCCGCGCAGCTCGCGCGTAACGGGTGCTATACCCGCAGCGTGTTCGACGCTGCCATCTTTGCTGCTCGTCGCGACGCCGTCATGCAGGCGATCGGTCCCACCGGGGTGCTGGTCGTGCGCTCCCTACCGGAGCGACTGCGCAACGGCGACGCGATGTTTCCGTTTCGGCAACACTCCGACCTCGTCTATTTGACCGGGTTCGTGGAGCCCTCGACGACGCTCGTGTTGCGACCGGGCGCCGAGAGCGAGCGCGTCGTGATGTTCGTGCGGCCGCGCGATCCAGAGATGGAGACGTGGGACGGACGCCGCGCTGGACTCGAAGGCGCGAAAGATCGCTACGGCGCTGACGCTGCGTATCCCGCGAGCGAGCTGCCGTCGCGCCTCGCGGAGCTGCTCGCGAACCACGACGAGCTGCACTACGCGCTCGGCCTCGACGCCGAGATGGATCTGCTCGTGGCGTCGACGATCGCGCGCCTGCGCAAGACAGAGAAGAAGGGCAAGCGTCCGCCCCGCGCGGTGGTGGATCCACGCATCGCGCTGCACGAGCAACGCTTGCACAAGCGCCCCGAGGAGCTCGCCGCGCTGCGCACCGCCTCGAAGATCACCGCGGATGCGCACGTGGCCGCGATGAAAGCGGGCGCGCCCGGCGCCAACGAGCACGAGATCGAAGCGGTCATCAACTACACGTTCCGCCGCGCCGGTGGTGGTGGTCCGGGCTACGCGACGATCGTCGGCAGTGGCGCCAACGCGACGATCCTCCATTACATCGAGAACGAGCGCCTGATCGCTGACGGTGACCTCGTGCTCGTCGATGCGGGCTGCGAGTACGAGCACTACACCGCAGACATCACGCGCACGTGGCCCGCCAACGGCACGTTCACGCGCGCGCAGCGCGATGTCTACGAGATCGTGCTCGCCACGCAGAAGGCGGCGATCGATCTCGCCAAGCCGGGCGCGACGATCGACGACATCCACAACGAGTGTGTGCGCTCGCTGACCGCCGGGATGATCGATCTCGGCTTGCTCTCGGGCAGCGTCGACGATCGCATCGCAGATAACTCGTACCGCAAGTTCTACATGCACGGCACGTCGCACTGGCTCGGCCTCGATGTCCACGATGTCGGCGCGTACACGCAAGGCGGGAAGCCGCGCCCGCTGGCGGACGGCATGGTGATCACCGTCGAGCCCGGCCTCTACATAGCGCTCGACGCACCGGATGTTCCGGACGCGCTCCGCGGGATCGGCGTGCGCATCGAAGACGACGTCGCGATCACCGCCACCGGCAACGAGGTGCTCACGGCCGCGTGCCCCAAAGAGATCGCGCAGCTCGAACACATCTGTCGTCGCTAACGCAGAAGACGAGCGGCGACCGGATCGGTCTGGGGGACAAGTCTCCGCGGATCGCGACCTGCTCCCATGCGCGATCGCCCATGTCCGCGATTCCTCGTCGTGCACATCACGTGTAACGGATCGGCCCGCGTGGGCTAACCGCCGGCAGGCACACGCGATTCGCTCGTGATGGGGTCGATTGACCGCATGTGGCACGTCACGTGGATTCGTCTCCGTTACCCATGCGACTCAGTACCTTCGTTGCTGGTGCCTTCGTCCTCTGCGCCCCTGCCCTCGCCGCTGGTGAGGTAGCGCGACCGCTCAAGATCAATGGCACCGCTGCGTACGGCGACGTCGTCGCGGGACCGGAGACGGTCAACGAGCTGCGCATGGCGCGCCAGGTGCTGCCGCCGATCACGAACCCGGTGACGCCGGGAACGACGAACGTCGCGCTCGCGGTGAGCAAGACGATCTATCTCAACAAGAACGGCGTCACGCTCCAGCCGGGCAACAACGACTCGCGCACGAACCGCTCGACGCTCGCGACGCAAGCGACGACGCTGCCCGCGTGGAACCCGTCGCCCGCGACGTGGACCGCCACGGTCAACTGCATGAAGGATCTGTTCTCGGCGTACGACGTCGTGATCACCGAGACGGATCCGGGCACGACGCCGCACATCGAGGCCGTCTTCGGCGGATCGCCGGGCCTCCTCGGCATGCCGCAAGGTGTCGCTGGTGTCTCGCCGTTCACGCAGAACTGCGCGGTCATCGAGAACGCGATCGTCTTCACGTTCACGCAGGTGCTGCCGCAGACGGACTCGCGTCTGATCTGCGAGATCATGGCGCAAGAAGTCGCGCACGCGTACGGCCTCGATCACGAGCTGCTCGCGTCCGATCCGATGACGTACCTCGACTACAACGGCAACCGCGCGTTCCAGAACCAGACCGCGAGCTGCGGCGAGGACGTGCAGCGTCCGTGCGGCATCAACGGCTCGGTGTGCCGTCCCAACCAGAACAGCGTCACGCTCCTCACCGAGCGCCTCGGCAAGAAGATCGGCGGCGGTGGCGACACGACGCCTCCGACCGGCAGCATCACCTCGCCGCTTCCGAACGCGCAGGTGCCGCCCGGCTTCCTCGTCTACACGGATGCGAACGACAACCAGATGGTCGTCAGCGCCAAGCTCTACATCGACGGTCAGATATCGCTCGAGCTCGCGTCGGGTCCGTTCAACTTCGCGACGCCCCCGACGCTGTCCGAAGGCCAGCACCGCCTCAAGGTCGATATCTTCGACGGCACCTCCACGTACACGACCCAAGAGATCACGGTCACCGTGAAGAAGGGCGCGCCGGATCCGGGTGACGGCGGCAACGGCAACAACGGTGAGGGCGGCAGCTACACGGGCGAGATCACGGGCGGCTGCTCGGCGACTGGCCCCGGCGCAGGAATCGCGTTCGTGGTGTCGCTGATCGCGGGCCTGCGCCGTCGTCGCCGCAACTAGTTGCTGCTACAACGCGCAGCTGTGCTGAGCAGCAAGCAACGTCGCCATCTCCGATCCCTCGCGCACTCGCTCAAGCCGATCGTGCAGATCGGCAAAGGCGGCATCGATGACGGACTCGTCGGCGCCATCGATCAAGCGCTGCTCGATCACGAGCTCATCAAAGTGAAGGTCGGCGAGAACGCCGGCATGGAGCGCGAAGAAGCGGCGGCGCAGATCGCGACCAGGACCAAGAGCCACGTCGCGCAGGTCCTCGGCAACATCGTGCTGCTCTATCGCGCGCATCCCGACGAGCCGACGATCGTTCTCCCGAAGAGCAACGGCGGCGCCGGCACGAATGACGACAGCGACGACGCCGACGACAATAGCGACGACTGATCACGTGGCTTGTCGACTAGCCGGAGAGGTGTGTCTCCGTCGCTTCCGGGTGACATGCGCGTGCGCAACTTGCGCATTGCGAATCAAGCACACGTAATGACTCGCGTAGACTCCGCGATCTTCGTCGTAGATTTTTCGGATCGTCGTCGTGTAGTGTTTGATCACCGTGGAACGCACTCTGGTTGCGTTCACCACACTCCTGATCAGCGCCGGCGTTGCCCACGCCTCGCACCCGAAACAGAAAGTAGTCGCAGAAGGAAGCGTAGCGAGAGACTTCGAGATCGTGACGACCCACCCCGACGCACAGGGACGGTCGTTCGCCCGCCAAGTCCTCCCGTTCGATGCAGCCACCCCCGCGGGTACTGCGTCTACCGAGTCCACGAGCTCCGCTCGCGGCGCCAACCAAAAGGCCGCGACGCGTCTCATCTACATGAACCGCACGGGCGTCACCCTGCGGCCGGGGCTCAACAACTCGAGCCTCCAGACTTCGTCCATCGTCGAGACGATGACCTCCATCACCCCATGGGAGATCGACGACGAGGATTGGGAAGCCACCATGGACTGCATGCGCGACATGTTCAGTCCATTCGACGTGGAGATCACCGACCGCGATCCGGGCATGACCACGCACCTCGAAGCCGTCTTCGGCGGTCACCCGAACGACGTCGGTCTCCCCGACAACGTCGCCGGCATCTCACCGTTCACGACGAACTGCTCGGTGATCGAGAGCTCGGTGGTCTTCACGTTCACCGACGTCCTCCCCGACGATCCGCGCCTCATGTGCGAAGTGATGGCGCAAGAGATCGCGCACTCGTACGGACTCGACCATCAAGTGCTCGCGGCGGACCCGATGTCCTATCTGGACTACGACGGCGACCGCGTCTTCCAGGACCAGGACTCGTTCTGCGGCGAGTTCGATCTCCGTCCCTGCGGCATCGCGGGCAACGTGTGCCGCGAGACGCAAAACTCGGTCGAGCTGCTCACCCAGAGACTCGGCCGCGCGGGAGACACCGACGACGATAGCGATGGCCGGAGCAACACCACCTCCGGCAAGCCTATCGTCGTCGG
>JAEYYV010000385.1 GCA_023428295.1 Pseudomonadota bacterium | reverse complement strand
GAAAGGGTTATGTCATCATCGGCCCGCAGCGTAACCTGGATCACGCCCGCGCGGCCTTCCGGAAAAGCATACTTGAGGCCGTTGGTCACAAGCTCGTTGACGATGATCGCCAAAGGTACGGCCACTTCGCTATGAAGATACAGCTCGTCGGCCTCGGTCTTGATGGCGACCGGGCTCGTCCCACTGATCGATGCGGCGAGATGCTGACAGATTTTCGTCAGGTACTCCCTTGCATCCACGACCTTCCGGTCGGCGCGCAGCGTGAGATGGTCATAAACTTCCGCCATCACCTGAATGCGATCAGCCATCTCTTTCAGCGCTTCTGACGCCGTCACGTCAGGATGTTTCGCCTGCAATCGCATCATTGCAGACAGCATGGCCAGGTTGTTCTTGGTGCGGTGCGCCAACTCCATGAGCAGGACAGACTTGGCTGTCTCGGCCTGCACAACCCTTTCCATCTCGGTCCGAAGCGCTTCGCCGACGAGGCCAACGGCAACGCCAGTCGCGGCGAACAGGATGACCGTCACCACCACGTTCCCTGCAACCGGCGCGCTTGCGATGATGGAGAGGTAGGCGAACACCGTGCCGAGTGCGCTTGAATGGATCCTGTCGCAGCCTATCGGCCTGCTGGGCGTCGACGTGCCGGCGAGCACGGCGCGTGTCCCGGGATCGAGCGAGTTGCGGCTCGTCGCGCTCACGTCGATGCGCGCGGGGTGACGTACCGCGAGCGTCAGCGCGAGTGCGCCGATCGACGCGAGGAGCAGCGTGCTCGCGAGGCGCATGCGGAGCTCGCGGGCGTGGCGGCGACCCGCGCACGCGAGCGTGATCGCCCACGCGAGTCCGACGACCGCGAGCGAGAGGACGAAGATCAGCGGCGCGAGGGCAAGCTCGCCGCGCGCGAACGACGCGAGGTGCGCGCGCACGCCGACGGCCGAGAGCGCCTGCGCGAGCGTCGGATGATCCACCGCGAGGTCCGGCGCGAGCGTGGGTAGCTCGCCCACGAGGAACAGCCCGACAAGCACCGCGAAGCCGAGCGCACCGGCGCCGAGCGTCGAGGACATCGCGGCGCTCGCGGCGATGGTCCACGCGAGCAACGCCGCACCGATCGCGATCGCGCCCGTGTAGCCCGTGACGATCGACGCGACATCCCAGCCGCCACCGTCGCTGCGAAAGATCGCGACGACCACGAGATACGCGAGCGTGGGCACCCACAGCAGCGCGTACACGAGCGTCGCGGCGAGCCACTTTCCGACGACGGCCGCACCCTCCCCCACCTGCGCGGTGAGCAAGAGCTCCCACGCGCCGGTCTTCTTGTCGTCCGCGATCGCGCGCATGCCGAGCAGCGTGAGCACCACGAGCGACAGCACCCACGTGAGCAACGTGCCCGCGAGCTGCTGCTCGAGGAGCGCCGCGAGCGGTGCGGGCCTGCGCGGATCGGACATCGCACCGACGAGCCCCGCGAACGCGACGCCTTGCACGACGAGGAACACGCCGCCCACGACATAGACGATCGGCGCACGCAGCATCACGTGCAGCTCGCGTCGCATCACCCAGTACGCCGCGGTCATCGCGGCTTCGTCTCCGACATGAGCGACACGACCGCGGCTTCCAGGCGATCGCTCCGGGTCGCTGCGCGAAGCGCGTCGGGCGTTCCGTCGGCGACCACCGTTCCCTTATGGATCACGACCACGCGTTGCGCGAGCGGCTCGAGGTCCGCGACCGCGTGGCTCGAGACCAGCACCGCACGATCCTTGGCGGCGCGTACGAGGTGTTCGCACAGCGCTCTGGTCTGCACGGGATCCATGCCGCTCGTCGGCTCGTCGAGGATCAAGAGCGGCGGGTCGCCGAGGAGCGCGTCTGCGAGACCCACGCGTTGGCGATAGCCCTTCGACAGCGCTCCGATCGCGCGCTTCGCCACATCGGCGATGTCCGCTTGCGCGATCGCGGCATCGACCGCCGCGGTCGCCACGCCCTTTTGCCGCGCTCGCAAGCGCAGGTGGTCCAGCACGGTGAGCTCGTGCGGGGATGGCGCCTGCTCCGGCAAGTAGCCGAGCTTGGCCTGCGCGCGCGCGCGGTGAGCTGCCATCGCGATCCCATCGATCGTCACATCACCTGCGTCCGGATCGAGGAAGCCCGTCGCGATGCGAAGCAGCGTCGTCTTGCCGGCGCCGTTGCGCCCGACGAGCAGCACGGCCTCGCCGGCGGCGACAGCGAGCGACACGCCGGCGAGCGCCTTCCACGAGCCATATGACTTCTCGACCTCGCGGATCGCGAGCATGGTCAGTCCGGTTCGGGTGCGTTCGAGCGACTGAGTGGCAAGCGGATCTCGAACGTGGTGCCGCTCGCGCCGGTGTCGCAGCGAATCGTGCCGTTGTGATCGTCGACGACGCGCTTGACGATCGCGAGCCCGAGGCCCGTCCCGCCCTTGCGTCCCGTCGCGAACAGCTCGAACAGTCGCGCGTGAATGTTGGGAGGGATGCCGGCGCCCGTGTCCTTCACGCAGATCACGAGCTGGTTCTGCGCGGCATCGCGATCGATGGTGATGCGCAGGGTGCCGCCGTCGGGCATGGCGTCGACCGCGTTGCTCGTCAGGTTGTGAAACACGCGCAGGAGCTTGTTCTCGTCGAAGAACGCGATGCCGTCGTAGCGCGCCTCGACGAGGAAATCGATGTTGCGTCCGGACACCGCCGTCCCGAGCTGCGTGGCGAGCTCCTCGGCGAACTTGTTCATGTAGACCTTGCGCACGACGAGGTCGGAGTCTCCGCGTGCGAACGCGAGCACCTCGCGCGTCATGCCGGCCATGTGATCGAACTGGCGCTGGATCTGCTCGACGTACTGCTCGCGTTGCTCGGCCTCGTCGGCGGCCGCCATGAGCTGCGCGTAGCCCGAGATGATCGTCATCGGCGTCTTCAGATCGTGCAGCAGCCCCGCGAGCATGCGGCCGATCGACGCGAGGCGATCGCGGTTGCTCTGCTCGCTGCGCCGGCGCGCCAAGCTGATCGCGTTGGCCGTCTGCGCCGCGATGAGGACGAGCAGCTTCAGGTCCTCCTCGTTCCACGGACCGTCGCCATCGCGAGCGGCGCGACGCTGATCGATGATCTCGATGCCGCCGATCACGTCCTCGCCATCCACGAGCGGCGCGACCATCAAGTGCTGCGGACGAACGCCCGCCTCTTCGGCGACCTCCGTCGCGTGACGTGGATCCTTGGTCGGCTCGTCGACGATGACCGGTTGGCGATGCGCGATGGACCAGCCGATCAGCCCGGTGCCGTGCGGCAGCGTGCGCTCGATCAGCTTGGGCGCAGCCGGGCCCTGCACCGTGCGAAAGCGCAGCGCGCCGTCAGGATCCACGAGCGCGATCGATCCGGCACCGCCGCCGAGCACCGTGATCGCCTGCGCGAGGATGCGCGAGAGCAAGTCGTCGAGATCGAGCGCAGCGGACAGCTCCTTCTCGACTTCGTACAGCGCGTTGAGCTCGCGACTGCGGCGCTCGAGGTCGCGGCGCGCGCGCGACAGCTCCTGGTTCTGCGCGACGAGCGAGTGATACAGGCGCGCGTTCTCGATCGCGATCGCCGCTTGTGCCGCGAGCGCGGTGAGCAGCTCCTCGTCGGCGCGCTTGAACGGCCCCGCGTGCTTGTTGAGAACTTGCAACACGCCGACGACGCCCCCCATCGCGCCGAGCATCGGCACCGTCAGGATCGTGCTCGTGCGATAGCCGCTCTTGAGATCCACCGCCGGGCTGAAGCGCTGATCCGCGTACGCGTCGGGGATGTTCACGATCTCGCGCGTCTGCGCGACCCAGCCCGCGATGCCATCTCCGACGCGCAGCCTGATCTCCACACGCTCGCCGCCGTCCGTGACCTTGGACCACAGCTGCTGGCCGTCCTCGGATAAGAGGTACAGCGTGGAGCGATCTGCCTCCATCAGCTCGGTGACCTTGGCCATGATCAGCGCGAGCAGCGTGTCGAGATCGCCAGTCTCCGTGAGCGCGCGACTGACCTCTTGGACGAGCGCGACCTTCTTCTGCTCGCGCTGGAGCTGCGCTTCGAGCGAGTGAACGGAGATGGCCGAGTCGCTCACGGATGCTCCGTGTGGCGCCAGCCCCTTACCGTCCGACATGCCGGCCATCCTACCCCAACACCGTCGGAACCGCGTGACGAGAGATCCGGCTATTCCATGCCGCGCCGGCGCAGGTCGTCCTCGTCGAGACCTTCGAGATGACCGATCTCGTGAAGCAGCGTGTCGCGGATCTGCTCGGACAGCTCGGCGCGGGTCTTCACCGCACGCGCGAGGTTCTTCCGATAGAGCGCGATCGACGGCGCCTCTTCGCCGGGCTGCGGCGGCAGCGGTGCTACCTGGCCGACCGGTCCGCGATAGAGGCCGAGGATCGTCGGCGGGAACGGCGGCTTCACGGCAGCGAGGTCTGCCGGATCGGGGAGGTCCGCGATCTCGATCTTGATCGATCGCACGCGTGCCTTGCGCTCGGCGGGCAGAGAGTCGACCACGGAGTCCACCTCGCGTCGAAACTCCTCGACGGAGATGAGGACCGGCGCCGTCAGATCGCGCGGTGCGAGCTTGCGCGCTTGCTCGAGCGCCGCTTCCGCTTTGTCGAGCTCGCCGAGCGCTTCGAACGTCAGGCCCATCATCTGGTGCGTGTACGCGTCGTCGGGTTGAATCGCGAGCGCTTTGGTCAGCGCCTGTCGCGCCTCGGCGAAGCGCGAGAGATCGAACAGCGCGACGCCTTTCTCGTGAAGTGCGTCACCGCGCCCCGGTGCGAACCGCAGCGCGGCATCGATGCGCGCGAGCGCTTCATCACTGCGGCCCAGATCGTTGAGCGCTTGCGCTTCGAGCACCGCGAGGTCCGCCGACAGCGGCGCGTTACGACGACGGCGGGCTTGGGCGCGCCGGCTCCCGCGCTGCGCGAGCTCGAGCCCGAGTCGCAGCGCATCGCGACCACGGTCACCCTTGCCGTTGATGTAGAAGTCCGCGACGGCGCGCAGCGTCTCGGGGTCATCGGGATCGAGCGCGAGCGCGAGCGAGTACGCGACCTGCGCGTCCATGTCGCGACCGAGCGCTGCCAGTGCGGCGCCGCGCAGGTGATGCGCCTCGACCGACGTGGGCGTGATGTCCGCCGCGCGATCCGCGCACGTCCATGCGGCGCCGTACACGCCCTTCTCGATCTGGCGATTCGCCTCTTCGAGGAGCAACCCGACGCGCGTCTCATCGTCGCCGATCTCTGACAGCACCGCCGGGCACTCGACGACACTCTCCTCGTGATGCGGTCGCAGCGTCGCGCCTTCCACGAGCGACTTGGCCGGCGTGCCCGTCGAGGCAGCAGCGGCCGGTGCGGCGACAGGCGCCACCGCGGGCGCGGGTGCGGGCGGCGGGACATCGTTCGACTCGTGGCACCCCACGAGGACCACGACAAGAGCGGCGACCGCGCGCATCGGACTAGTCTAGCGGGTCGGCCGGCGGAACGCGAAACTCCAAATCGTCTTCCCTCGCGATCACCCGCGCGATCTCACGGTAGGCTCCCTTCGGATGCGAACCGCATGCTCGAGTGGCTGACGGAGCTCATGTCGCCTGCGCTGCACGGCACCCGCGTGTGGCAGCGAATCGCCGCCCAGAAGGTGGTTCCGATCGGAAGCGTCGTGGACGGCGAGCGCTCGTGCATCCTCGGCGTCGCCGAGTCGCTCGGCACGATGCGAGCCCCGATGACGAATCAGCCGTGCGCCGGGTGGTTCATCTCGATCGAAGAGACCGGCCTCGCCGATCGTCGCTTCGCGGGCGCGATCGCGTGTTACGGCGAGATGCTCGTGCGCGACGATTCGGGCACAGCGCTCGTCGTGTTCGAGAATGCGCGCTTCGCGTTGCCGCCATCGATGATGGAGGACTGGCCGAGCGGTATGGCCGCGTATCCTCGGTGGACCGCGACGGCGCGCGATGCATTCGAACGCTCCAAGGCGAGGCTCAACTATCCGAGTTCCTCGGGCGTGCGGTTCTGCGAGCACGCGGTTCCGCACGGCGCGCACGTCTACGTGTATGGCCACGCGCAGCGCGAGCCCGATCGCGGCCGGATCGATGCAGACGTCACTGGCTATCGCGGGGACGCACCGACGCGCCCCGTGTTCTCCGGTACGCGCAAGATCCCACTCATGATCGCCACGCGAACTTGATACGATAGCGCCGTGAAGCGCGCGTGTGCTGTCCTCACGCTGCTCGCAGGATGCAAGGGCATCCTCGGCATCGAGTCCGGCGTGCTGGGCAACGACGCCGATATCGATGCGCCCATCGACGCGCCGATCGACATGATCGTCGACGCGCGCACGTGCTTCGGCACGTTCCAGCCGATCTGCTTGACCCAGATGCCGCCCGACGTGCTTCAGGTGACGGAGAACAAGGACTTCGACGCCATCGCCGACTGCACCGAATCCGAGAGTGGATTGATGAACGACGTCTGCGTCGTGGCCGCGAAGCACATCATCGTGAACGCCGGCGTGACGATCGGTTCGCGCGGCAGTCGCTTCATCGTCTTTGTCGGCACCGAGGACATCACGATCAACGGAACGATCGATGCGTGGAACGCGGGGACGACCAGCTGCATCACCCAACAAGGTGTCATCGGCTCAGGTGGCGCGGGCGGCAGCTTCGGAACTGTTGGCGGCAACGGAAGTGCGAACGGAACGCAACCGCGTCCGGCGGTCACGACCGTCACCACGCTGCGTCGCGGCTGCCCTGGTGATCGAGGTGGTTCTGGCGCCCTCGGAGGAGTGGGCGGCACCGCCGGATCGGGGATCTTTCTCGTCTCACCGTCGATCGTCCTGCAAGCCAACGCACGCATCAACGCGTCCGGGTGGGGCGGCCTCGGCGGCGAGAACGATCGCGGCGGTGGTGGCGGCGGCTCGGGCGGCTTCGTCCTCTTCGACTCCGACGAGCTCGCGATCGACGCGGGTGCCGTCGTGCTCTCGCTCGGCGGCGGAGGAGGAGGCGGCGGCGGTACGACCGGTACGAGGATCGGAGACGACGGCACGCGCGCATCGACGTCGCCGCTTCTACCCGGCGTGGGCGGAGAAGGAAACTCGGCCGCCTCCGGTGACGGCGGAGATGGCTCCACGGGTGGCGCCGGCATGAACGGTGGCCTCGGTACGAACCAACGCGGCAGCGGCGGCGGCGGTGGTGGCGCTGGCATCATCATGCTCACGGCAGCGACGCCCGTGATCGACGGCACCGTAGCTCCGATGTGGCGCCGTCCGTAAGCGCGTCAGGCGTCGGCCCAGTTGTCCGCGATGCCGATGTCCACCTCGAGCGGGACGGCGAGCTCGTACACGCTCTCCATCTCCTCGCGCAGGATCTCGCCGATCGCCTGCGCCTCTGTTGGCGGCGCTTCGAACACGAGCTCGTCATGCACCGTCAGCAGCATCTGCGCGGGCAGCTTGTCCTTGGCGATCCGGCGCGCCGTCGCGAGCATCGCGAGCTTGATGATGTCTGCACCCGCGCCTTGCATCGGCGTGTTCTGCGCGACGCGCTCGGCGGCGTGACGCGCCTGCGGGCTCTTGCTCATGAGGTTCGGGATCGGACGCCAACGATTGAGCAGCGTGCGAGCACCGCCTTGCGCACGCGCGAGCGTGACGATGTCGTCCATGAACTTGTGGATCGTGGGGAAGCGTTGGAAGTACCGGCGCGAGTACTCGGCCGCTTGCGTGCGCGAGATCTCCAGCGTGCGCGCGAGGCCAAAATCGGACTGCCCGTACGACAAGCCGTAGTTCACCGCTTTGGCGATGCGTCGCTGCTCCGACGTGACTTGCTCGCGCACGACGTCGAACACCTCGGCGGCCGTTTGCGTGTGCACGTCCACCTTGTCGCGGAACGCAGCGCCGAGCTTCTCGTCACCCGAGAGGTGCGCGAGGATGCGCAGCTCGATCTGCGAGTAGTCCGCCGCGATCAGAACGTGTCCCGGCGCCGCCACGAATCCTCGACGGATCTGGCGCCCGAGCTCGGAGCGGATCGGAATGTTCTGAAGATTTGGATCCTGCGACGAGATGCGTCCCGTCTCCGCGACGACCTGGTTGAACGTGGTGTGCACGCGCCCGGACTTGGCGGACACGAGCGGCGGCAGCGCGTCGAGGTACGTGCCCTTGAGCTTGCTGATCTCGCGATGCTCGAGGATCGGACGGATCATGGGATGCGCGTCGATCAGCGCCTCGAGCGTCTCTGCCTCGGTGGACCACCCGGTCTTCGTGCGGCGTACACCTTTGGTGTCCATGCCGAGCTTGTCGAACATCAGCTCGCCGAGCTGCTTGGGCGAGCCGATGTTGAACTCCTGCCCTGCCGCCGCGTAGATCGTGCGCTCGAGCTCCTCGAGCTTCTTGCCGACCTCGCTGCCCAGCTTGCGAAAGTGCGCGACGTCGATGTGGATGCCGACGCGCTCGACATCGGCGAGCAGCAGCGCCACCGGCAGCTCGACATCGCGATACAGCGACGAGAGGCCACTCTCTTCGAGGCGCTTGGGGAGCTGCGGACCGATCGCGCCGATCGCGTGCGTGACCGCGCCGGCCCACGGCGCCGCGCGCTCGACGTCGATGCCCTCGAGCGAACGCTTCGCTTTGCCCGCGATCGTGTTGCGCGCCGGAAGCAGGATGCCACCGAGGCGCTGCGCGACCGCCTCGGCGGGCTCCGCCTCTGCCGTCGGATCGAGCAGGAACGCCGCGAGCATCGTGTCCTCGACGATGCCGGCGATGCGCACGTGATCGAACAGATGATCGTTCTCGAGCGTGCGGCGGATCGTCTTTGCATCGTGGACGATCTTCTCGATCGTCGTCGACGCGAGCACGTTGCGCAGCGGCAACAGATCCGTCGCCACCGGTGGCGCGGGCGCTCCGATGTAGCGATGACCGAGCGGCAGATACGCGGGCGCCATTCCCGGCACCGCGATCACCATGGCCACGAGGCCCGCCTTCTCGGGGCGCTCGGGATCCAGCTCGATCGTGAGGGCGATCCGCTTGGCCTTGGTCGCCGCGGCAGCGAGCTCCGCGATCGCGTCCGGACGCGAGACGATCACCGGCGCGGGCGCGCTCTCGATCGACCCGACGAGCGCCGTGGTCTCGGGCGCCGGCACGACGATGACGTCCTCGCCCGGCGGCATGCGCATCTTCACTTTGTCGACGAGCAAGCCGAACTCGAGCTCGGTGAAGCGCTGGTACAGCTTCTGTAGATCCCACCCCGTCGCCACGAGGCTCTCGAGATCGCGCGGCAGCTCGACGTCGTCCCGCAGCTGGACGAGCTTGCGGGAGATCGTCACGCGCTCGAGCTGCTCGGGATCACTGAACGGCTGCTTCACCTTGATGCGCGGAACGACCGGGTTCTGCGCGATCAAGTTCTCGAGCGTGCCGTACTGCTCGAGGAGCCCGGCTGCCGTCTTGTCGCCGACACCATAGATGCCGGGGATGTTGTCCGAGGTGTCACCGACGAGCGCGAGGAAGTCCGGAATCTTCTCCGGCGGCACGCCCATCTTCTTGATGACCTCTTCGCGCGTATAGGTCTTCTGATGAAGCGCGTCGATCATCGACACGCCCTCGCCGACCATCTGCATGATGTCTTTGTCGGCGCTATAGATGACGACTTCCCAACCATTGTGCCGCGCCTGCTTCACGAGCGTGGCGATCACGTCGTCCGCTTCCACGCCCGGCACCGTGACGACGGGCCAGCCCATCTCCTCCACGATCGGCGCGAAGTACTCCATCTGCACCTGCAGCTCTTCGGGCGGTGCTTTACGCGTGGCCTTGTACGGCTCGTACATCTCCGCGCGGAACGTCTTCTTGCCGCTCTTGTCATCGAACACCACGCAGATGCGTTTGGGCGCCGTGTCCTCTTCGAGGCGCATCAGCATGCGCGTGAACACGTAGAGCGCGCCCGTGGGCATGCCCTCGCTCGTCGACAGCCTCACCTCTCGCCGTTCTCCGCGCGAGATGTTCATGAGGCCGTAGTGAGCGCGGAAGATGTATCCGTGCCCGTCGACAATGTAGAGCCGCTCCGGCATTCGGGCGGCACCATAGCCGATCAGAAGTGCAGCGTGTATGCGAGGAACGCTGCTACCGCCGTGCCCGCAAACACCATCGCGCGTCGCGTTGATGGCAAGATGCGGGCATGCACCGCATCGTCGTCGACGCCATGGGTGGTGACCACGCACCGGACTCGATCGTCCAAGGTGCGGCCGAGGCGTCCCTCGCACTGACCTCCGCCGAGATCATCTTGGTCGGCGACGCCGCTGCGATCGGCCGTCTGCTTCCCAAGCTTCGTCACGATGGTGCGCGCGTTCGCGTCCACCACGCACCGCAGTTCGTCGAGATGGACGAGAAGCCCGCCGAGGCGCTCGCTGCCAAGCCCGAGGCATCGATCGCGGTCGCCGCGGATCTCGTCGCGCGCGGTGAAGGCGATGCCCTCGTCTCTGCCGGCAACACGGGTGCGAGCGTGCTCGCGTGCGCGCGGCGATGGACGCTGCTCGAGGGCGTTCGTCGCGCGGCGCTCGCGGCCGTCTATCCCACGGAGCTCCGCCGCGGCGAGAAGGACGATCCGTTCTCGCTGATCCTCGATGTCGGCGCGACCGTCGACGTCACCGCCGAGGATCTCGTCGGCTTCGCCGTGATGGGCTCGGCGTACGCGAAGCTCGTGTCGAGCAATCGTCGCCCGCGCGTCGCGTTGCTCTCGAACGGCACGGAAGCCGGCAAGGGCCCCAAGGAGATCATCGCGGCCAACGCGGCGCTCGTCGAGACCACCGATATCAACTTCATCGGCAACATCGAGGGACTCGATATCCCGCGCGGCGTCGCGGACGTCGTGGTCACGTCGGGCTTCGTCGGAAACGTCGTGCTCAAGATGCTCGAGGGCGTGAGCGAGACGGTCGTTCGGCTCGCGCGGTACGCGCACAAGGAGCGCCTCGCGTGGCGCCTGGGCCTCATCGCACTGTCGTCGGCGATCGATCAGCTGAAGTCCGTCACCGATTGGCAGCAGTACGGCGGCGCGCCGCTGCTCGGCTTCACGCACCCGTTCATCAAAGCGCACGGCCGCTCCAATCCGCGCGCGATCTCCAACGCGATCAAGGTCGCGCACAAGGCGCTGTCTGGAAATCTCTGCGGCAACATCGCGCGCACGATGGCCGAGCTCGACGACCGCCAGAAGCGCACCTCGGCGTCCGGATCGATGCGCCCCGTCACCGACTCCGGTGCGATGAAGCCCGTGACAGACTAGACACTCCAGCATGGCCGGTCGTCGCAAGAGCCTCCTTCGCACGCTGACCTCGCTACCGATCCAGGTGGGCGAGCGCATCGGCCTGTTCGATCACGTCCCCGACGGACTGCCCCCCGGCGCACCGGCGCCTCGCCACACGTTTCGCTGGGATCTCGACAAGACCTATCTGCGCACGGAGTTCGACTCGCTCGCGGATCTCGCGAAGAGCGCGATCGAGACGGCCGCGGACAAGCAAGCGTATCCGGGAGCGACCGCCCTGCTCCGCGCGCTCAAGCAAGATGGCCATCGCATCTGCATCGTCAGCGGCAGCCCGACGCAGATGCGCACCACCCTCACCGCCAAGCTCGCGCTCGACGGCATCGACTACGACGAGTTCGTCCTCAAGAACAACCTGAAGAACATCCTCAAGGGTCGCTTCCGCGCGTTGCGCGCGCAGATTCCATACAAGCTGCCCGCGATGCTGCGCTCGCGCATCGGCGCCGCCGCGGAGCGCGAGACCCTGTTCGGCGACGACGCGGAAGCCGACGCGATCATCTATTGCCTCTACGCGGATCTCGTCGCGGGCGTCGTCGGCGTCAGCGATCTCGAGCGCGTGCTCGTCGCGTCGCGCGCGTACGAGGACGATATGGCGCGCATCCTCGAGCTCGCGCGCGACGTGCCCAAGGGGCCCGCTGTTCGCCGCATGTTCATCCACCTCGATCGCCGCTCGCCGCCGCTCGGCTTTCGTCGCTTCGGCCCGCGGCTCGTGCCGGTGTTCAACTACTTCCAGGCCGCGATGGTGCTGTACGAGGACAAAGTGCTCTCGGCGCGGCAGGTCGTGTTCGTCGCGCTCGAGATGCTCGACTCCGGCCAGTACGAGCTGGGTCACCTCGCGACGAGCGTGCAGGACATCATTCGCCGCGGTCGCGTCTCGCGTGACACGGCGATGCAGCTCACCGCCGAAGCGGCGGACGCGGCCACGTCAGGCGCGCTGTCCGGGCGCGACGACCTGCCACCATTCGAGCAGATCGCCGAGTCGTTCCGTGCGCGCGTGCGCGAGCTCGGAACGCTCTCGCCACCGCCCGTGGAGCTGGCAGAGCCGCTCGATTATGTGCGGCTCGTCGACGAAGAGCACGAACATCGTCGCGCACGTCGCAAACAGGGCATGGCCTAGCGGCGCGCGCGCTTCGAGAAGCGCGGCTTCGCGAACGTGTCGGCCGTCGGCGTCGCGCTGAACGCGAGCGACGTGAGCGTCGCGGTGCAGCCGTCCGGGTGCGGGGTGGCGAGACCGCTGTCGTCGATGTTCATGTGTTTGAACGTGACGTTGCTCAGGTTGCCCGCGAGCGACGTAGGCGTGGCCGACGTGAGATTCAGCGTGCCGCCATCCGCGAGGTAGTAGTCGTCGGCGGGACCGTTCTCCGTGTAGTCGACCTGGATCGACACGCACGCGCCGCACGACGCGGGATGCACTTCGTCGCCCGTGAGCTGGATGCTCGCGCCCGCCGTCGGGAAGCCATTCTCGAACGCGCCGTAGCCGCTGTAGAGATCGACGAGCAGGATGTCCGGGGTCGGATCGGTGTTGAGGTCGAGGAAGATCCACAGGTTCGGATCACCATCGAACTCACCCGAGTACGCATCTTGCGTCGTCGGCGTGACGGTGCCGTACGCGCTCGACGCCTTGCAGTCTACCGAGACGGGCGGGCTATCGACGGTCATACCGCTGTCGATGATGTTGACCTTGCTACCACCGTCGTCCCCACAGGCCGCGAGAAACAGAACGAATAAACCAACGCGTTGCATGACGGACTCCTTGAAGGGAGCGGCATCCTAGTCAACTTCGCGGCAACGTCACGCCTTTTGAAACACTTCGTGACATGCGACCGCGTCACATCGGGTCCTGCGATGTCGACGCAGCAATCCGACTACTTCCTGTAAGCCCATAACTCACGCGGATGGAGGGGTCGGCGGCATAGTGACCTCGTGCGCGGAACCTCGTTCGTCCTCGGCGTGATCCTCGTCGCGGCGTGCGGCGATGGCGCCAGCATCGTGCCCGACGCACCCGACGACGGACCACCACCCGACGAGGTCGTGTTTCCGGGATGTATCGAGTTCAGCTCTCCAGCGGTGATGGTCCCGGTGCGCGTGATCAGCCAGCTCGGCGATTCGAACGTGCAGAGCCCCGCGATGTGTGACGAAGTCGACGCGCCGTTCGGCATCGAGTCCAGCGGGCCCGATCGGGTGATCCCGCTCGAGGGTCTCGTCGCCGGCGCGCCGTACATCGTGCGCCTCTCGTCCTCGGCAGATCTCGCATTCTACGTCGTCACCGGATGCGAGACACCCGCGGGCCCGTCCGCCGCGCAGTGCCTTCTGTTCGCGGATGCGCAGCGAAACGATCGCGAGCTCGGTCGGTTTGTCGCGACGGCGAGCACCGCCTATGTCGTCGTCGACTATTGGAAGTCGCAGCCGCCGGCAGCTACCGACTTCACGCTCGAGGTCTACGAAGAGGCGTGCACGTCGGGCGCTCAGTGCGACGGCTCGTCGCCCGCATGCTTCGAGGGCCAGTGCGTGCAGTGCGTGACGAGCTTCGAGTGCGGCAGCACGTCGTCACCGGTGTGCGGCGCAAACCAGGTCTGCGCGAGCGGCACCGATGCCTGCACGAGCGATGACGCCGCGGAGCCCCACGACGACGGTCCCTCCGGTGCCACGCCGATCGTCCTCGACGGAGCGGGTCGCGCGAGCATCCCGAGCCGCATCTGCTCGGTGCCGCGGACCGAGTACGACTACTTCTCGTTCGACGTCACGTCGCTCGGCGAGACCTGGGCGTTCTCGCTCGCGTGGAGCGGCAACCGCGATCTCGATCTCGGCGTGTACGATGCGAGCGGCGAACAGTTCGGGCTCTCGTTCTGGGAGCAGCCCGAGCAGATCCGCCTGAGCTACCTCGCGCCGGGCACGTACTACGTTCGCGTGCGCGAGTTCTCGACGGCGGGCCAGTCCTCGCCGGTGAGCTACACGCTGTCCGCGCAGCGCACGCTCGGTACGGGCTGCACCGCCGCCGCCGAGTGCGCCGCCGAGTACCGAAACCAGATCTATCGCGGCAACTGCGTCGCGGGCTCGTGTGTCTCCATCGACGCGCCGGGCAACGTGGCCGAAGGCGGCGCCTGCGACAGCGCATCGGACTGCGGTCCCAACCTCTCCTGCCCCAGGTTCTTCTTTGTCAGCGACGCGGACACGCGCGAGGTCTGTGCCCGTTCGTGCGCGAACGACGCAGGCTGTGCGGCGCTCGGCCCCGACTACGTATGCACGACCTACCTGACCCAGAACTTCTGCGTGCAGAGATGCACCGAGCACGATCACTGCCCCACCGCGATCCAGTCCGCTCCGGCGAGCGGGCCGTGGGCGCGCCTCCGTTGCGACCTCCCGACGGGCCGCTGCGTGCCGTAAGCCATGCTAAGAAGGCCGCCGTGACGGCCGAACGCACCGCATCCATCCTCGTGGTCGAGGACGACGAAGCGATGCGCGACCTTTTGGCGGAGGAGCTCGAGGACGCGGGGTTCGATGTCTCCGCCGCGGGCGGCGCGGCCGCCGGTCTCGAGGTCGCGCGCGCGGGCAAGTTCGACGTGGTGATCACGGATCTGCGCATGCCGGAGATGGATGGGTTCGATCTCATCCGCGGCGTGCGCGCGCTCCCCGATCCACCGCACGTCGTGATGATCACCGCCTTCGGATCGATCGAGACCGCGATTCGCGCGGTGAAGCTCGGCGCCTTCGACTACATCACCAAGCCGTTCGAGATCGAGGAGCTGTTCCTCGCGATCGATCGCGTGCTCGACGAGCGTGCGCTGCGCAGCCAGGTCGCGCGGCTCCAGCGCGAGGTCGAGGACAAGTTCGGCTTCGAGAACATCATCGCGAACAGCGATGCGATGCGAGACGTGGTCGCGCTCGTGAAGCGCATCGCGGGCTCCACGGCGAGCGTGCTGGTCACCGGCGAGAGCGGCACCGGCAAGGAGCTGATCGGCCGCGCCATTCACTACAACTCGGCGCGCGCGGCGGGACCGTTTGTCGCCGTGAACCTCGCGGCGGTGCCCGAGGGCCTCATCGAGAGCGAGCTGTTCGGTCACAAGAAGGGCGCGTGCACCGACGCGCGCTCCGACAAGCCCGGCTTGTTCGTCGAGGCCGACGGCGGCACGATCTTCCTCGACGAGATCGGCGAGCTCGCGCTGCCGCTGCAAGCAAAGCTCTTGCGCGTGCTGCAAGAGCACGAGGTGCGTCCGCTCGGCGCCACCAAGAACCAGCGCGTCGACGTGCGCGTGGTGGCAGCGACCAACCGCAACCTCGAGGCGATGGTCGCGGAGAAGAGCTTTCGCGAGGATCTCTATTACCGCCTCAACGTGATCCATCTCGATCTGCCGCCGCTGCGCTCGCGCCCCGAGGACGTGGTGCCGCTCGCGACGCACATCCTCGCGCAGCTCGGGCCCAAGCAGAACCCGCCGCGCCGCATGCGCCTGTCTCCCGAAGCGCAGCACCTCCTGCTCGGCTATCACTGGCCGGGCAACGTGCGCGAGCTGATGAACGTGCTCGAGCGCGGCGTGGCGCTGTGCCAAGGCGAGCTGATCGCCGACGACGACCTGCCGCCGAGCGTGCGCGAGCGCCGCCCCGCGGACTTCTTGCACGGCCTCGGCGCGGCCGTCGCGCGGCGCATGACGCTGGCCGAGCTCGAGCGGGAGTTCATCGAAGCGGTGCTCGCCGACGAGGCGGGCAACAAGACGCGCGCCGCGCAGCGCCTGGGCCTCGATCGCAAGACGCTGTATCGCAAGCTCGACGAGTACGCGAAGTCGGGCAGCGGCCCCACGCATCCGCGCGCGCCCACCAATCCCGGCGTCGACGAGAGCTGAGCTACCGCGCGAGGTGCTCGCGCAGCCGGCGCAGGCCGAGCTCGGTCTTGAGATCGCACAGCTCGCCGCGCAGGCAGGCGTCGATCGCAGCGTCGAGATCGAGCCATCGCGTGCGCGCGCCCTCTTCCATCGGCGAACCGTCCCCGGCGAGCGGTCGCTGTGTCGCCGGGTCCACCTCCACCGCGCAGAAGTAGAACTTCTCGATCAGCGCGCCCGGCGATGGCAGCGAGCCTGCGCCGAGGATCGCGATGCGCGCAGGATCGACGACGAAGCCGGCCTCTTCGAGGACCTCGGCCGCGGCGCGTGCGCGCAGGCCATCTTCGCCGCGATCGCTCGGCTCGATGATCCCCGCGACGAGCTCGGTGACGAACATGCCCGACGGCTCCTCGGGCAACGGCGCGATCGACGCGTCGCGACCGAGCGAGAGCGGCGGACGCAGGCCATCCCGTAGGAGCACGCGAATCCGCGCGGGTGGCGAGCCGATGGCGTCGAGCGGCGCCTCGTGATCGATCCCGCGCGATGTCTCGTCGAAGCCACGACGAGCATCGATGCCACTCGTGTCGCGCGCGTAGACGCAGACGATCACCGCGTCCTGTCCGTACGGACGAGCGATCGAATCGCAGACGTAGGACGGCGAGATCGATCCATCTGCGCGGCGATTACGCATGCGCAACCGGCGGATCTCGAGGAAGCCGCCGGTGCCGACGCGCTCGTCGGAGTCGATGACAAAGCCGACGACGTCGTCGGGACGCGAGTCGCTCACGGCGTTGCGGGATCCGCTGCGGGATCCGTGGAACCGTCGGCCGGCGGTGCCTCCGGCGTGGCCGCGGGCGCGGGCTCCGTCGGCGCGGGCGCGATGCCACCGGGCGACTTCACTTCGTAGGCCTGGAGCGCCTTCCAGATCGTGTGCTGGAGCGAATCGCCCTTGCCTCGCACGAAGCCCGGCACGCTCGCATCGTTGGCGTCGAGGGGCTGGGGCTGCGGGCTCCCGCTCTGCTTGCGCAAGAGCGACGGCTCGACCTGCACGATCCAGTTGTCCCCCTCGGGCAAGAGGCGCACGACGAGCGTGATGCGGATGCTCTGATCGGGGACGTGCTTGTAGTCCTCGTCGGAGCCAGGCGCGAGGATGCCCTCCGTCGTGTACCAGCGCCCCACCGTCTGGAAGCCGAGCGTGGCCTCGTCCTCCTTCGCGAGCTTCGTGGTCTCCTCGACAGCGGCTTTGGCCGTGCGGTAGAGGACGCTCTTGTCCCCGTGATAGCGAGCTTGCTTGGCCGTCGTGATGTCCTGGCTCGACGGTCCGCCGCACGCAGCGAGCGCGACGATGGCAGCGAGCGAGAGGGTCAGGTTACGCATGCGCCGTTGGTACACCCGATATGGCGCGCGTCGCTAGTCTCAGCCGCCGGGCGGCAGGTAGCGCTTCTTGGCCTGATCGTAGATCGCGACGGAGAGCGCATCGACGCGGCCCTGAACCCAGCCCGGAAGATACGGATCGTCGGGCTTGAGCTCGCGTGGCTGCGGGCTCGCCGGAATCATCTGCCACGTGCGCGGGATGACCTCGACCATCGCTCGATCCGTGCCGATCAAGCGGACCTTCACGATCAACGAGACCAAGAAGTCGCTGCCGTCAGAGCGACGCAGCGATCCATCGGCTTGCGGCGCACTCGGACGATTCGCGCCCGCGTTGACGTACTCGCCGTTCAGGTCCTCGTTCGCGGAGAGACGACCACCGTTCTGCGTGTACCACTGCGGCTTGGTCTCGAACTTGAGACCGTCGATGTCGATCGCGCCGATCTTGTAGTCGAACTGCGTGACCTGGAGCGCGAGATCGAGGAGGTGCTTGGGCGGAGCGAAGTACTCGGCGGTCCGGGCCGATCGCACTTCCTTCGCCGACGGACCACCGCAGCCTCCGATCACCGCGAACGCCATGGCGAGCGCCAACACGAGCTTCATGGGCGACATGGTAGCGTCTTTCCATGTCGCAGCTGAAAGGCAAGCGCGCCCTCGTCACCGGCGCGTCGAGCGGCATCGGAGCGGCGATGGCCCGGCAACTCGCGGCCAAAGGCGTGCACCTGGTGCTCGTCGCGCGGCGCGAAGACGCGCTGCGGCGCGTCGCGGCCGAATGCACGGGCGTGAACGTCGAGACGATCGCGCAGGACCTCGGCGCGCCGCACTCGGCCGAGGCCGTGTGGAAGCGCGCCACCGAGGGCGGCCCGATTCACATCTGTATCAACAACGCCGGCTTTGGCTATCACCGCCGGTTCGAGGACGCGGATCTCGCGCGCGATGTCGAGATGCTGCAGCTCAACATCACCACGCTCGTCGAGCTGTCGAAGCTGTTCGTGCAGTCGCGCGACAAGGCGACGAAGAGCTACTTGCTCAACGTGGGCTCGATCGCCGCGTATCAGTCCACGCCGAACTTCGCGGTCTACGCGGCGAGCAAGGCGTTCGTGCGCAACTTCACCGAGGCGCTCGCGTACGAGCACGCGGGCTCGAACCTGTCGATCACGTGCCTCTCGCCCGGCGGCACCAAGACAGAGTTCCACGAGCTCGCAGGTGCGGGCACGTACAGCTTGCTCGCGAAGAAATCGATGATGACCGCCGAGCGGTGCGCACAGCTCGGCCTCGCCGCCATGGAGCGCGGGAGACGCAACATCATCACGGGCTTCATCAACAAGCTGTCGTGCTTCGGGGTGCGGCTGGTGCCGCGACGATTGGCAGCGTGGGTGTCGACGCGTGTCGT
>JAEYYV010000373.1 GCA_023428295.1 Pseudomonadota bacterium | reverse complement strand
GTGTATCGCACGCCGATCACGCGCGTCGTGATCGCGCAGCTCGCGCTGCCGTTCGCGGCGGTCGCCGCGTGCGTGACCGCGACGGGCGCGTGGAGCGCGCTGCTCGGCGAGCCCGTCGCGCCGGTCGTGCCCTACTTCACGGCGTGGGTGTCGCCGCTGCTGCTGGTCGCGGCACACGGTTCAGCGGCGGTTGCGCTCGCCGTTCTCGCCACTTCCGTCCATCGATCGTTCGGTCGACGCGCACCTGCGGAGCCTCCGCGAAGCGCGCGCGCAAGCGAGTCACCACCTCCGGATGCCGACTCGTGAGGTTGTCTTGCTGCGCCGGGTCCGCCTCGAGATCGTAGAGCTCGATGACATCGTCGCCGGGCCGCACGATCAATTGATACGGCCACTCGACAACGCTCCACTGGAGCTCCTCGTGAATCGTCAGCGCGCGGTCCATCGGGCGTAGCGCTTCGGGAGCGCCCACGATCGAGGGCAGCAGATCGATCCCGTCGAGCGGCGCCATCGCGTCCGGCTGCCCGAGGAGGCCGAGCAGCGTCGGCGCGAGATCCACGTGCGAGACCGCGTCGGTGCGCACGTCCGGCGCGACGCCCGGCACCAGGATCGCGAACGGGACCCGCACGAGCGTCGCGTACGCGACCTTGCCGTGCGTGTCGCCCAAGCGCGGATCCTCGCCGAGCGACTCGCCGTGATCGCTCGCGAACACGATGATCGTCCTGTCGGCGAGCCCACGCGACTCGATCTCGCTGCGCAGACGCCCGATCTCGCGATCGATGGCGAGGAGCAGCGAGCGATACGTGTGGCGCTTCTTGCCGCCCGCATCGCTGACCGCACTGCGCAGCGCCTTGGGCACGTCGATCTGATGATGCTCGTGCACGTCGAAGTAGTGCAGCCAGATGAACCAGTCCTTCTTCATGTCGCGCGCTTCGTCGAGGGCGCGGAGCCCCTCGAGCGTCGTCGAACCGGCGCTCACGTGATCGCCGACGTCGTTCGTGCCCCAGTCCGTGTACACCGTGCGTGGACGATCGATTCCACGTCGCAGCATCGTCTCTCCGACGTAGCGATTGACCTCGTTGGGCAGCGCGCTCGTCGTGCGCCGACCGAGGTTGCGCAGCGCCTCGGGCAGCGTCCACTCGATCGATTGGAACGGATCGATGCGCCCCGTGAGCAACGTGCCGATCGAGATGTCCGTGCCTGCGGCGGGTGCGATCGCGCGTGTGAACCACACGCTGTCGTCGAGGAGCTTCACCAGATTGGGGAACTCGGCCCGATCCGTCGTGCCGGGTGCGAGCACGTCGAAGCGCAGCGCATCCACGGTCACGAGCAACACGTTCATGTCCTTGGTGCGCGCGAGCAGCTCCTGCACGTCCTCGGTCGCGCGCCACGTCGCGAGATCCTCGATCGCCGGCGCGGGCGGCGGTCCGGGCGGCGGCGTTGCATCCTCGCCGTCGCAGTCTTGATCGATGCCATCTCCGACGATGTCGATCGCGTTGCGATAGCGCCGCGGGTCGTGATCGTCGCAATCACCGCCGCCGAGGAGCGGCGACACGCCATCACCATCCGCATCGCGAAGCTTGCGCACGAGGTTGACGAGGTCCTTGCCCTGATCGCCGATCGCGACGAGCACCTCGCGATCGCGCTGCGACGTGAGGCCGTCCATCACCGCGGCCCCTGCGGTGCCGAGCGAGAGCGCCGCGATCACCGCCGCGAGATACGCGGACACGCGACCGCGCCACGCGACTCGCAGCGTGCATCCCGCGAGCACGATCACCGCGATCGTCGCCGCCATGTGCGCCTGCGGGTATCCGCTCTTCAAGATGTTTCGCTCGACCCACACGATGCCGCCGAGCGCACCGGCGCAGCCGAGGATCGCGATCGCGCGCGTCGTCAGATCCGTCGCGCGCAACAGGCGCCGTCCACCGGCGATGACCACGGCGATCGCCGTATAGGCGACGAGCGGCAACACGTACGGCAACTCACTCGCCATCGGCAGCGTCTGCGCGTAGGCGCCCTCGAACAGCGTGCGCGACACCGGCACCAGCACGACCAGGCTTGGCGCCGCCAACGCGAACGCGGTCAGCCACGCACCGCGATCGCGCGTCGCGCGCGTCATGCCGGCGACCACCGCGCCGACGATCGTGCCTGCGGCCGCGAACAGCGGAATCAGCACCATCGCGAGCGTCGCGCCACCGAGCCGCGCGGACTCGAGCGCGCCGATCGCGGCGGAGCCGAGCGTGTGCGCGATGACGATCCACGCGAGCGATGGGCGCGGCGGATCGGGCTCGCGCGGCAACGGCGGGGACATCGTCGACGATACAAGCATGCGCGCGTGGCGCTGGCCAGTGGGCGGCGCGTCCCTCGCGCTCCGCTACATCGACGGAAACACTACTTGTTCGGAGGGTACTTCTGGAGCTTGCGCTGCAAGCTGCGGCGGTGGATGCCGAGGCGACGCGCCGCTTCGGAGATGTTTCCACCCGCGTCGGAGAGCACGCGATTGATGTGCTCCCACTCCGCGCGCGCGAGCGAGGGCGCCTTGAAGTCGGTGCCGTCCGCGCCCGGCGGCTCGAGTGGCGGTGCATCGGCGCGTGCGAAGGCGCGCACGATGTCGTCGGCGTCGGCCGGCTTGGACAGGTAGTACGTAGCGCCGAGACGAACCGCGTCGATGGCCGTGGCGATCGAGCCGTAGCCCGTCAGCACCACGGACTTCGTCGCGGGATCGATCTCGACGAGCGCCTTGACGAGCTCGAGGCCGGACTTGCCAGGCATCTTGAGATCGACGACGGCGAACTCGGGCGACTCTTGCTGCGCGGCGGCGACCGCGGTGTCGTAGTCCTGCGCGGTGCGCACGTCGTAGCCACGATCCACGAACGCGCGAGCGAGGCGGTTGCGGTACACCTCGTCGTCGTCGACGATGAGCATCGACGGCTTATGCTCGGCGGTGAAGGTCATCTACCTTCGCACTCCCTTCGGGACTGCTACGCACCCGACATTCGTCGTGCTTGTCATACGGGCTTGGATACCATTGCCGGCGCAGAAGATTCGGATTTGCGCACGATTTGCGGGGCGCCCGGGTCTGGTCCGGCCGTGGCCACGTCGGTGGGGATGCGGACGCGAACGTCGGTTCCCGTGGAGCTCGTGTCGATCTGCATGGTTCCGCCGACGCCCTCGATGACGGCGCGCGCCAGAAACAATCCGAGGCCCATGCCGCGACCGGGCGCTTTGGTCGTGAAGAACGGCTCGCCGATGCGTTCGAGGACCTCGGCCGGGATGCCCGGACCACGGTCGCGGATCGAGATGGCGAGGGTCGCGTCATCGCGCCGCACCACGACGACCACCGAGGTGTTCGCGGGCGATGCGTCCTGCGCGTTGGTGACGAGCGAGCGCAGCGCCTGACTGACGGCGCGCGGCGGGAGGCGCAACAGCACCTTCGCGACGTCGGTCGGCAGATCCTTCACCACGGCGGGCGCCGGGCGAATGCCGACGAGCGTCTCGTCGATCAGCTCGCCGATCGAGCACGGCGTCACGCCTTCGCCGACGGTGCCCGCGCCTTGCTGCATCTGATCGAGGATCACGCGACAGCGTCCAACCTGCTCGCGGATGAGCCGTGCATCGGCTGCGAGCTCCGTCAGCGAGCCGGCACCCTCGGGATCGCCCATCCCGTCGGCTTTGGTGAGCGCGCGCTCGAGCTCCTTCGCGGCGAGCGCCACGGTGCCGAGCGGCGTGGACAGCTCGTGCGCTGCACCGGCGGCCATCGTCGCGAGGGATGCGAGACGCTCTTGTCGCGCGGCGAGCTCGCGCGCGACGTTCAGCTCTTCTTCGCGAACGGCGCGCGCGAGGTTGATGCGCCGCAAGAAGTACACGACGAATGCCGACGCGACGCCGAGCGCGACCCACATTCCGATCGCGCGCGAGTCCTCGGGGATCGAGATCGTCGGCGGTACCGCGAGCAGCACGCCGAACGAGACAAACGACAGACCGACGAGCATCCACGTCCACGACGCGCGCAGGAGCACCGTCGAGAGTGCGATCTGCACGAGGTACAGAAACGCGAACGGATTGCTCGTGCCGCCCGTCAAGTAGAGCAGCGCCGTGAGGATCGCGATGTCGAGCATCATCACGAGCGCGGTCTGCCACTCGTGCACTTCGCGCGTGGGCGTGCCCGGCTTGCCTGGTCGCTGTCGCTCGCCGAAGAAGTAGAGCTCGAGGTACAGGTTCGAGACGAGGCCCACGCCGATCACGCCGAGGAGGCCGAGGATCGGCAGCGCTCCGTCGAGGAGAAACTGCCCGACGAAGACGGTGGCCGCTTGTCCCGCGATCTGTGCCCACCGCAGTCGCGCGAGCCACTGGATGTTGACCCAGTTGCGCTCGGGGATCGCAGCGCGCTTCACGGTTCTCGGCACGGCCCCACCCTACCCCGAAAATGAAAACGGCCGATCGCGAGGACCGGCCGTGCGCAAAGAGCGTCGCGCGTTACTGCGGACGCTCGACCGTCTTCAGGCCCTTCTGGATGACCCACTGGTTGTAGTAGTCCGCCGCGGGCGTTCCCTGCTGGATACGCTCGTTGGCCTTCTTCAGCTCCTCGTCGATGAGCGCGCTGAAGTTCTCGATCGGCATCGCGCCCGAGAGGAAGCGGCCGTTCACGAAGAACGCCGGCGTAGCGCCGACGGCGAGGCGCTGCAGCTCGCCCATATCCTTCTGCACGAGCTGCTGGCACTTGCCCTTCATGTCCGCCTTGAACTTCTCGACGTTCAGGCCCATCTCCTGCGCGAAGCCGACGACGATCGCGCAGCCGCCCGGCTGATCCCAGCACTTGCCACCCGCGCCGCCGCCCGCTTCGGCGACGTCGGAGTTGTCGAGGTTACGAGCCTTGAAGCCCTTGTCCCACAGGTACTCGTCGAGCTTCTTCGCCTTGTCGATGCCGCCCTGCTCGTTGGCAGCGCAGAACGCGAGAGCGCTCGCCATCGCGTTGCGCGGGTGAACGACGAGCTGCTTGTAGACGATGCGGATGTCGTTGCCGTACTTGGCCTTGAGGTCGCTCATCGTCGGGCGAACCTTCTCGCAGTACGGGCACGCGTAGTCGTATGCCTTGACGAGCGTGATCTTCGCGTCAGCGGGACCCCACACGGGATCGCCATCGATCGGCACCGCGTAGGTCTTGGCGCGATCCGGCTCGACACGCGCGGGGCGCTGCTGCGCGCCGGCGCCCATGCCGCCCTTCTGCAGAGCCGCCAGCGACGCTTTGATGTCGCGGATGTCCTTCTGCATCTCGTCGAGCTTGCGCTCGCTGTTCTTGGTGTCGGGCGTGCACGCTGCGGCGGTCGCGACCATCAGTGCAATGAGTCCAAGCTTCTTCACGGGGCTTCTCCTTCGGCTCGTTGGCATACAGATCCGGCCGGGGCGGGAGTCATCCCATCACTCGGCCCGCAATTGCAACACAAGGGCTCGGACAGCAGCTGATCGAGCTGCTGCTGAGCCTCATCAGACAGGGTGGACACCTGCTGGCTCGCAGGCAGTGGCGTTCCATGCGCCTTGGCGCGAACGAACTCCACCTGGAGCTCGCACGCTTCGTCCTTCGAGAGGTAGCCGTCGCCATCGCGATCGGCCTCGGGGTGCGCCACGAACAGCGCGTTCGCCATCTCCGGCGTGTAGCGACACGTATCGTCGACGTGGTCCGCGGATGCCGAGCGTGCGCCACCGAGCGCGATGGCGGCCCACGCACCGAGCGCGAGCCAGTGAAGGACACCGAGTCTCGCGCGCACCGCGGGACCGAGAACCGCGCTCACGCGTGCATCGAGCGTGCGGCGAACCGCGAGGTTGGCAGCGGCCGCCGTGCGCAGCGACGCCATGGTCACGAGCAAGCGCGCGTACGCGGGGCGCGAGACCTCCGACGACTCGAGCGCCCACGCATCGCACGCAGCCTCGCGCGCGAGATCGAGGCGCTTGCCGGCGAGGCGAACGATCGGCCAGAAGAAGAACATCGACGTGGCGAGGAGCTGGACGGTGCGGCCGATCGCATCCTTGCGACGGACGTGGGCGAGCTCGTGCAGCAGCGCGGCGCGAAGGAGCGCACGATCTGCGAGGAGCGCCGGCGGCACGACGATGATCGGGCGAACCACGCCCACGACGTATGGCCCCATCGCGTCGTCACCGACGACGAGGCGCACGCGGCGAACCTTCATCGCTGCGGCGAGCTCGGCGAGCAAGGCCGTGGCATCCGTGGCCGCGGGTGCGCTCCGTGCGAATCGAACCGCGACGCGCTGCGAGCGCACCGCGCGCACGAAGAAGAACGTCGCTCCGAGAAGCCATAGCGCGGCGAGCGAGAGCCAACCGATCGCGGGCCACACCGACGGCGTGACGACGACGATCGCAGAGCCCGGAACGAACACGGCCGGCGCTGCGGGCGCAGCGCTCGTCGAGAACGACGCGAAGAGATCCGAGAGCGACCACGGCATCGCGGGTCCCCACGGCAGCGCGAACTTCACGAGGACCACGGTCCAGATCGCCGCGCGCCACGCGGGATGCGGCTTGGTGATGCGAAGCAGCGCGACGGCCGCCAGCACGAGCACGGTGCCTTGCACGGCCATCATGCCGAGCGTGGCCATCACGTCTTTGGCGACAGCGCCCGCCTGCACGAGCGCGCTCACTTCTTGTCTCCTTTGCGCTCTGCATCGGAGATCATCTTCTCGATCGCGCGCAGCTCGTCGCGCGACAGCGTCTCGTCCTCGACGAGATTGAGGACGAGCGAGTCGGCCTTGCCGTCGAACACTTCCTTCACGAACTCGCGCAGGCGATCGCGCAGCACCGACTCGCGGCGGTGCGCCGGCCGGTACACGAACGGCTCGCGCTCCTTGTCGACCAGCGCGGCGCCCTTGTTCGCGAGGCGACCGAGCAGCGTCATCACCGTGGTGTACGCGAGATCCTGCCCGCGGCGAGCGAGCTCCGTGCGCACCTCCGCGACGGTGCCCTGCTCCACTTCCCATAGCGCTTTCATCACGCGCAGCTCGGCGGTGGTGAGGTCCGGGGATGAGGGAGCGCGACGCATTACGACGACCTTCGTAGCATTACTACAAGCGTAGTTTTGAGAGCAAGCGGGATTCGCTGGCGCGACGGTCCGATGCAACCGGCGTCACGACGCTGGCATTCCTCGGCGTCCGCGCCACTTCCCCCGCAGCCACACGAACGGGCGCTCGCAGCGGAGCAGCGGCAGATACGCAAGCCCGAGCAATGGATAGGGAAACCAGATGTTCATGAGCGCGACGACGCCGACGTGGAAGCCCCACGCGGACAGCGCCCACCACCGACCGATCCGCGCGCTGATCACCGCGACCACGGCGCCGAGCTCGAGAATGATCGTCATCACGCTGAACACGGTGAAGCCGCTCGGGTGATCGAGGAACGGCGTGGCGAGCGGTGCGATGGAGTCGCCGAGCAGCGCCTTGCGAAGGTTGTCGATCGCGATCTGGTTGCGCAGCTGCTCGCCGTCGATCCACGCCATCCCCGCGATGCGCAGCTTCGCGATGCCCGCGAGCACGTACGTGACCACCGTGATCGCGATCAATAGCTTCAGCACCCAGCCGTACCCCGCACCGGCAGTGTCGTTACGAGGCGACAGCGCGAGCGCGTCGGCCGACGGTGTGAACGCGAGCACCAGCACGTGCAACACGAGCAGGTTCTCGGTGTGGAAGATCATCCCCCAGCAGTTGCGATACGTGATCGTCCACAACAGCAGCAGCGCGGCGATCGGGGCGAGATAGCGATGCAGGATGCCGAGCACGAACGCCGCGAGCAGCACGCTCGTGGCGATGCCGATCGCGAGCACGAGATCCGGTGACAGCGGCGTGTCGAGGATGCGCACCACGCCTGTCGGCTTGAAGTGCGCGGCCGGCAGCTTCGCGACGGACCAGAGCTCGTAGAGGCGAAACGTGACCCAGCACCACGCGAACGCACCGACGAGGATGCGCACGGCGGCGAGGCGCTCGGCGGGCGCGGACTCGAACCACCAGTTGCTGATCCGCTTCATCGCTTCACCAAGCAGCGCGTGCGCTCGACCTCGTTGCCGATGCGATCGCGGACCAAGAAGTCGACGGCGTCGTGCGTGCCGCTCACGATGCGGATCGCCACGACGTCCTTGTACTTCGCGAGCGCTGCGACGCGCGCCGCGATGGTCTCGCACAGCTGCGGCAACTGCCTCGCTTGCCGCGCGCGCGCGATCACGTTCAGCGCTTGGAGCACCTCGCCCGAGCCGACGATGCGCGGCGTGAGGTACACGCGCTGTCCATCGCGCGTCTCGCCGAGGCCGTAGTCCATCGTCAGCTTCGTCGGGCGCGCGAACGCGAACATCGCGTACGGCGAGAGCGGGAACCCGTCCTCCCATGGCTTGCGCAGGATCGGCGACGCGACGACGAGCAGCGTGACGATCGAAGCGATCGCAGCGACGCGCCGACTGTTCCAGACCACGCCCTAATCTACTGGCGAATCACGCGCCACGACGTGCGCGACTGACCGATCTCGAAGAAGAACGAGAAGGCGAACGTGATCTGTCCGTCTTTGTTGACGAGACCATCGGGCGGATTGGGGAACGGCGCCGCGGCGTGAAACGATCGCAGCGCTTCCTCGTCGAGCTCGGCGACGCCCGACGGGTTGGTGACGACGATCTTGGTGAGGTCGCCTTTGGGGCCGAGCGTCACGCGCACCTCGGTGACGCGCGTCTTGAAGCCGTTCTTGTTGCCGTCGGGATCGGTGCGGCGCCACACCGTCGCGGGATCCCAGTTCTGCGCGACCTGGCGCTTCAAGCGATTGAAGAACGTCGCGTACACCCAGCGCTTCGCGGACAGCGCGGTCTCCTCGCCGTTCTCGACATCGTCGAGGTGATCGACGGAGCCGCCGCCGAGCGCGCGCTCGAGTGCTTCTGCCGTGGGCTTGAGGTTGGGCACCTGCGGCGAGCCACCGCCCGCCCCTTGCGTGCCCTTCTGCAGCTCGCCCTTCTCGCGGCGCTCCTGTTCGATCGCACCGCTGCCGTGGCGCGGGACGAAGCCGTCGGCGACGAGCGGTCCCTTCTCGCCGGTCGTGGAGCCCTTCTCTCGCGCTTCTTGCGGCGCCTCGGAGGGCTGCTGCGTTCCCGGCGGACGCATCGCGAGCTTGCCCGGCACCTCGGGCGCCTTTGGCTGCTTGCCCGGATCCTCTTTGGGCAGCTCCTTCATGGAGGCTTCCTTGGGATCGTTCTTGGCCTCGAGCTCCTCGGGTTTGCTCTTCGCGACCATCGGCTCCTGCACGGATCCGCGCGCGACCTTCTGCTTCTCGACGACGACGTTGTGCTCGGAGAGGAAGCGCGCGTTGTCCGGCTCCTTCTCGCTGTTGGGCTTCGCGACCTCGACGACCTGCGCCGGACGCTGCTGCGGCGGCGGTGGCGGCGGCGCTTGCTTGGGCTGCTCGGGCTGAGGCGGAGGGACCTGCTTGAGCTGCTCCTCCTCCTGCTTCCGGAACTCCTCGAGGAGCGGCTCGGGATCGATCGCGACGAGCTTCTCGGCCTGCTTCTGCTCGACGATCGACAGCGGCGCCACGGCGACCGCCTCGGTCTCGGGCGTGCACGCCGAGAGATCCATCCACATCATCGTCGTGACGTTCTGCCGGCACACCTCGACATCGGCGGTCCACGGGGCGAGGCACATCGCCATACGCCCGCTCGTCGCGAGGAGCACGTCGCCGGTGCACGTGGTGTGGAGATCCGCGTCCTCGATCGCGGCCGCGAGGATGTCCTTCTTCACCGCGAAGCCTTCGCCGACCAGTGAGAGATCGAACGCCTGGACCGTACCGAGGAGCGAGCCGTGAACGATCACGGCTGCGAGCGCCGCGGCCCACAACGTCCTCTGGTTTTCCCGTCTATGTCGGCGCTGCGGCGGCATCGCGGGGCGCATCTAGTATAGGAGACGCACGTCACTCACGTCAGGTCCGAATTGACCGACCTCTCGATCTCGTGGCCAGGGTTGTTCGGAGAAAGACCGCCAGCATATCGCGATCTTCGGTGAATTTCGTGTAGGCGACTTCGCGGCCGGGAGCGCGGCCTTCGCCAAAATCTCGCCCCGCTCGGCGACCTCGGATAACGACGATCTGTGGAGGGATCGTCGATGTCTCGAACGCTAGCCTGCCTGCTCGCCCTGACCGCGAGCGCCTGCATCGAGGATACGTACTACGGGCTCGACGCCCCGCCGGTGGAGCTGCCGCGCGGCGTGACCCGTCCGCTCGGACTCGTCGCGCACGGCACGCTCCCTCCCTTGAGTGCGTTTCTGATCGACGTGGATGATCCCTCGTTGGTCACGGTCGGGCTGTCGGCGGACCAGCGCCAGTTCGATCTCCACGCGGTCGGCGAAGGCCACACCATCGTCCACCTCATCTATCGCGACTCGGTCCTCCACGTTCCCACCACCGTGTTGCCGCCGGCCACGGTGTCGATCGCGGTGCGGCCCGGCGGTGTGACCGCGCCGATCGGCGGCGAGGTCTCGCTCTCGGCGATCGCGACCAACACGGCCAACGAGCTCGTCGACGTGACGTCGCGTGCGCTGTGGACCGTCGACGATCCGCGCGTCGCGCGTCTCTACAGCGACGGAACGCTCGAGGCCATGTCGGTCGGCACGACGCAGCTGCGCGCCGAGCTCGATGGTGTCGTGCAGACGGCGTCCGTCTCGATCGTTCCGTAGATCGCTGCTCAGATCGTCGGAAGGCGGATGCGAAACGTGGTCCCGCGACCGAGCTCGCTGTCGACCTCGATCGTGCCACTGGCGCGCTCGACGTAGATCTTCGTCGTCGCGAGGCCGAGGCCGGTGCCGCGGCCGATCGCCTTGGTCGTGAAGAACGGTTGGAACAGCTGCGCGATGATCTCGGGGCCCATGCCGCTGCCCGAATCGCGGACCTCGATGACGACATCGCTGCCGTCGCGCACGATCGAGACGTCGATGGTGCCATTCCCCGCGATCGCATCGCGCGCGTTGATCGTCAGGTTCGCGAGGATGCGCGTGAGATCCGTGGTGCCGATGCCGACCCACGCATCGCCATCGCAGCTGACGTTCAGCTCGATGCGCGAGGGCATCGTCCGGCGCACGAGCTTGGGCAGCGCGCGCGCCGCATCGGCGACGTTTCCGCGCGTGGCCACGTAGTTCTCCGGCGCGAACACGGTCAGCGATCGCATCGTGTCGCTCGCGGTGCCCGTCACCTCGAGGATGTCGCTCAAGCACTCCTTGGCCTCCGGACCGTGAAGCTCGAGCGACAACGCGTACGCTTTGGCATTGATGACCGCGAGCGCGGCGCCGATATCCACCGCGACCTCCGCGCCGAGGAGCGCGATCGACTCCGCGCGGCGCGCACGTCCGACCTCCGCTTCCACGCGCTCGCGCTCGAGGTGCTGCTCGTGCTCGACGATCGCCGCGCGCTCGATGGCGCTGCGCGCGTTCACGAGCTGCGCGACCGTGTAGCGCACGAGCAATCCCACGCCGACCATGCCGGTGATCGCCGCGGTCGCCGCACGAAACCACTGGCGCGGGTTCGAGACCGCGAGCGTGCTCTGATGCGTGAGCAGGTCCAGCTCGAACAACACGCCGACGACGAGCGGCGTCCCGGCCAGCGTGATCATCACGACGAGGGACCACCGCGGTGACATGAACAGAAACGCGAGCGCGGTCGCGAGCACGTACACCACGCCGAGGCCGATCCACGGGCCAAACGCGGCGAGATAGACGATGTTCGCGACGATGCCGAGCGCCACGTACGCGACGGGCGTCCACGGCGCGTGGCCCAGAAAGCCGATCAACCCGCACGCGGCGAGCGCGACCATGACCGCGATCGCGAGGAGCGGCTCGGTGGACGTTCCCTGCACCACGTCGAGCGCGGCGATCCCCGAGCCGAGCGCACCGCCGACGAAGATCGCGAGATCGATGCCGCGGCGAACGCGCTTGCGGAGCGCGTCTGCGACCGGCGTGGTGAACAGCGCGGCGCTCACGAGATCGCGCTCTCGAAGTCAGCGGTGGTGAACGGCTTGGCCAGAAACGTCAGCGGCGCCGAGCGCAAGCGACCGCGGCGAACGTCGTCCGCCGAGAAGCCCGAGCACACCACGATCGGTCGCTTCGGGTTCGCCTCGAACGACGCGAGCGCGATCTCCTCGCCCGATCCGTCGGGGAGCTGGAGGTCCGTGATCAACAGGTCGGGCTCGTCCGCGAGCCGCGCCATTCCCTCAGCCACGGTGCTCGCGCTCATCACCTCGTATCCGCGCCGCGCGACGAGCTGACAGAGCCGGCGCAGCACCATCGGCTCGTCCTCCACGACGAGCGCGGTGCGAATCTTCTGCGCGGTGACGCTCTCGCTCACGCGTTGCCCCGGCGCCACCGGCAGATCGAGCGAGGTGTGCGTGAAGTCGTCGTCGCGCGTGACCACCGTGCCGCCATACTGCGCCACCAGCTCGCGTGCCGCGGACACCGCGAGACGCGCTTGCATCGATCGCGATCCCGTCGCCGATGCCTCCCGCTCGATCATCTCGAACACGAGTGCGATGCGCTGCTCCTGCGCCACCGTCGTCAGCGACAGCTTCGTGACGCCCGAGCGCTCCGCGCCGATCACCAAACCGAACACGATCTGCTCGAGGTTCTCGGGCGACATCGCGAGCTCGACGCGATGCGCGAGCTGCACGTCGACGGCGATCCTGTGCGACACGCGTCCGATCCGCTCCATGCACGTCCGCATGACGGTCTCGAGGTTCGCGATCGCCGTGGTCGACATCGGAAAGCGCCGCCCGGTCCACAACAGGTCGCGCACCAGGTCCGCCGCGTAGTGCGACGCCGACTCGAGCTCCGCGAGCTTGCGCCGCTGATCGGGCGTCGACACGTCCGAGCCCAGCACGTCCGCCGCCGCCATGATCGCAGCGAGCGCGTTGTTGATGTCGTGCGCGACGCCACCGGCGAGCCGTCCGATCATCTCGACGCGCGCGAGCTCCTCGAGCTCCTGGCGCGATCGCGCGATCTCGCGACGCATCTCGGCCTCGCGTGCGTACGAATCCGCCGCACGCGTGTACGACTCCTCGAGCCACGCGAACAGCGCGTGCAGAAGCCGCCGTGCGGTCCACAACAGCAGCACGCTCGCCATCGCGGTGCCGACCCACATCGACAGCGACACGTGATAGTCGCCGTCGGTCACCCCGTGCATCCCCGCGCTGCCGCCGATGAACGAGCGGCACGCGACCGCCCCCGCCGCGACAAGGATCACCGCGACGAGCCCACGCCAGCCCAGGAACGCGCTCGCGAACGAGATCGACAGCCCGAACATCACGCCGACGCCCGTGATCGGCCCCATCGTCCACAGCGCCGTGATCGCCGACACCAGCGTGACGATCGAGTACACGCCGCCGCGCCACGGCACGCGCCCATCGCGCCCGAGCCGCGCGAGGCCGATGATCAGCGCCATCGTCGCGAGCCCCACCGCCGTCCACAGCAGCACGAGCGACGGGCGCCACAGCGCGACGCTCACGACGAGAAACGGGACCACCAACAGGAAGGCCTGGTCGACCACCGCGAGGACGGTCTTCGTCGGCTTCTGCCGGAACATCTCGGACTACATCGGCCGTCGCCTCTATAGATCGAGCCGATCGGAGGGTAGCGGTCGGCTACGTGTAGGTAACGCCTGTACAACCCTCGGTCGGCGTCGCCGTCAGCCACCCCGTTCGGCGGACCCGCTCCGTCGTGCATAGCAGGTCGCGGCTGGTGTAGGTGCCTACGGGAGCTTCATCGGCTCCGAGCGCCACATGACCTGCGCGCCCGAGAACGGGTGTGATGGGGTCTGCTGCGTGCTGCCATCGGTCATCTCGATCGAGGTCCACCTGTCGTGGCCTACGAGATAGCCGACCTCGAACACCGCCTCGGTCTTCGTTCCGGTCAGCACCGGAAACTGGCGGACGAAGTTGTGCCACGAGGCGAGCGGCATCGGGATCGTCGCGCGATCCTCGATCTTCTCCTTCGGTGCGAGCGTGCGTGCGATCGGTGGCGTCGGATTGCCGACGCCGACCGAGGGTGGCGCCGCAACGAAACCGCGCACGAGCGACACGGTGTTCGCCGACGTATCGTCGCGCACGATCACGCGATCGAACAGCGGCAGATTGCCCTTCGCGGTCGACTGGTACAGGCGATCGAGGAGCACGACCGGTTTGTCAGAGGTGTTCTCGACGGTATACGTGAGCTCGAGTGCGTTGTTCTGAGACGCGAGCTTCCACGTGACGTTGATCGGATGCATGGCGGGCTTCGGCTTCTGATTCGGCGGATTCGGTTTCGTTGGTCTCGACACGGGTTCTCTTTTCGCGGCGGGCTTCTCTGCCGACGGCGCCGCGGGCGCTGCGTCACACGCGACGAGTGCGGCGAGCAACGACACGAGTACGAGGCGACTCATGAGCCGGACGGTACCTTAGGGTCCTGCAGTAGGCGCCGGGGGATCGTGCCAGACGTATGTTCCGCGCTGCGGCATCTCGACGTCGCCGGTGCGGGTGCCGACGCCGGTGGCGCCGATCGCCGCGCGCTCGGCGCGATAGCTGTTCTCGCTCATGTGATCGCCGTGGTAGTCGCCGAGGCCGACGGCTTGATACTCGAGGCCCATCTGGTTCACGTCATCAGCGTGCGCGTTGGTCGCGTCGAGCGTCGTCTGATCCATCGTACCGTACGCCGCGTGATGCGCGTGCGTCAGCTCGTGGAACAGCGTCACGTCGCTGCGCATCGGCAACCAGTTGTCGGGACGTCCCGGCTGCACGATACCGCCGTCAGGGCCCGGCACGTAGTTGACCTCGGCGTTGGTACCGACGCCATCCGCCCAGCTCCCCGGCGCCGCAGCGGCGGTCGCGCCACCCTCTGCGTTGGAGTTGTCGCGGTTGCCTGCAGCGTCGGTGCGAAGGTTGATCGTCGTGGTGTGATCGTCGGGCTGATACGCGAGGCCGTTGATCAGGTCGCGACCCGATTCGGTCTGCAAGAGGTTGCCGATGTCACCCATCGTCTCGCCGCGGAAGCGCGCCGCGTCTTCGTCTGACATGCCCGCGGTGTTGAGCGCGATGTCACTTCGGCCCATGCGGATGTCGCTGTACGTATGCGCGATGCGACGAAATTCCTCGGGCGAGACGGTGTTGCCGGCGACCGCTGGGTTTGGATTGTCCGGCGAGCAGACCATGTCCTCGGGGTTGACGACGTTGAACATCGTCGCGAGCTCGCGCTGCGCCGCCTGACGATCGAGCATGCCGCTCGGATCCAGGAGTCCCGAGAGGCCTTCTTCCGCGAGACCACGCCCGAAGTCGCCGATGGTCTGTCCGATCCCCGGGATTCCCCCCAGCGGACCGGCGTCCTCGGGCGTACACATCTGCGGTTGCTCCGCCGTGGGCGCCGAATAGTCTCTTCCGGCAACCAACCCACCCGCCGATTGCGCCGCCGTGTCCAGGAAGTCGAACATGGCCAATCTTACGAGCTTGTTCTCTTCAGCATCCCCGTGAAATCCACGAACTGCAGAAGGCGTCCCTTACCCAAAAGGTTCAGCCTCTCCAATCGGGCACACGGAGAGGGCGATTTGCTAGGGTCCACGTTGGAAGCGCGTGCCGGACTGGTGCCGGCCTCGGTCTTCAAAACCGATGAAGCTCTGCGCGAGCAGCGGCTTGGTGGGTTCGATTCCCATGCGTTTCCGCCATATTAATAAGAATCAGCGACGCCCGCCATACGAACGGAGACCGCCTAGGAACCACCTAGGAACTGCCATGGCCGGCCGGTGGCAGAACGCTCACGGCTCACCTTCAGCGTTCTCGACCTGAAGCATGAGAACAGTCGGTTCGGGATGGTTCCTAACCTCATCCACGAACCTCGCGGAATCGAGCTTCCTCTCGACGATCGCTTCACAGAGCGCGGCGCGATCACGCGCTTGCTGGGATGCCTTCTGGAGTACCTCCTGAACGCCACGCGCCTCGGACAATGCGAGGTTGATCTCGTTCGGCCCGAGCGCGATCCCCTGCCGGCGCTTTTTCACGTACTCGAGCGGCCGGAGATCAAGCGTGCTCAGCCATTGGTTCACCTGCTCAGCGAGTCGCTGCGCTTCCTCGGGGCTACCAAGTAGCAGCAGTGCCTCAAGGCGAACTTGGACGTACATCATCGGGACGGCCACGCGTTCTGCGATCTGGTTCGCGTCCAGAGCACTGTCGTAGAGCTTGAGTCGACCGTCCGCGTCCTGACCAGCGAGCTTCTTGAGCCGCAGGAATGCAAGCTCAGTGGCCTCGTGGAGTTGCTTCTCGCCTTCTTGAAGCACGCGCGCGCGATCGGCTGCGCCACGAAGGTGGGCATGCTCGCAACGCTCTATCGCAACTTTCGTCTTCGCAAACTCGGTCTCCTCGACGAAGCCGCGGAGATCATCAAGCTTGGCATCTAGTGTATCGAAACGCTTCTCCAACTTCTTGAGGCGATTCAGCACGAGCGCGAAGCCACCGACGCTGACGCCAAGGTTCAATATGGCAGCAGCAGCCCCGACCCCGGCAATAACCTGCAGCGTCGAGAGCATGCCCTTGATCTGCTCGAGCTGAACATTGGCCGCGAGAGAGGAAGCCGCCTGAACGGCCGCGGAAACACCGCCGACGGGCCCACCCGCGAACACATTCGCGAGTTTTCCGGACTGCTGGAGATGCGCGAGGATCTTCCCGGTCCGCGCACTCTTCACCATCGCACCGTCGACAACCGCCGAACCGCGACTTACGGCCGTAAGCATGGTGACGGGAACCTGCATGAGGTACTGGATCACGGCTTCATCTCCCTGAGCGCTTCGTGCGTCCGAGCGGCCGACAGGATGAACAACACTGCAGGAATCAGCTTCCTGTAGTTCGGCCCCCAAATCATCCGCCCGGTCGCAATGGACTTCAGAAGACCGAGCGGTTTCCGAGGGCTCCATGGCGCCCAACGAGCCTGCGAGGTGAGCTCGTCGATCGCGCGCTGCGATGATTCGCGCGATGCCGCCAAAGTCTCTGAGTTCCCCGCGACCGCCGACAGTCTCGAGAGAAGCGCATCCTCAAGGACCTTCACATTATCGTTGATGATCGTTGTGGTCAGATTCAGTTTCCCGTTGACCTGGCGAACGATTTCGTCCCACGGGTAATCGTGGTCCTTGCGTCGTTTCATGACGTCTGCAATCGAGTGTGCTGCGAGGTAACGAAGCTCGCGACTGATGGGCTCCACTCGTTGTTCTCGTGATCGCCGAAGAAAATCGTCATCGTTGGGCCGCTTGCGGAGATACTTGACCCACACATCCTCCAGTTCGTCGGCGTCGAGTGCTCTCAGGAGGTCGAATAGGCGATCGTTCAGCATGGTGGTGGTTGGTCGGCGGCCGCTGCTTGCTCGGCTTCGGCCAACGCCGCTTCGGCCACAGCGCGAACCTCGCCTGACTGGCAGATCAGAATGAGCCGATGGCGCGCGCGCGTCCAGGCCACGTACAAGTCAGTCGGGGTAAAGAACGCTCCGAAGTTCGTAAGCCCGTAGACGATCACGATATCCGCCTCGAGCCCCTTAAAGGATCGAGCGGTCGTGACTAGAACACCGCGGCCGCGACGCCAGTCGCTCGCGTCGTCGAGAAGAGGAACACCATCGACCTCGGTGTGCCGAGCAAGAGGTCCCTTGGCTAGCCCGGCCGGACCAAGAAGCGCCAACTGTTGCGGCTTGATGCCCTGTTGCAGCAGCTGACGCACCTCGCTGAGCACGCGCCCGGCTTCGGACGACGCAGAGGGCGCTCGGCGCACGGCCGGGGCCTCACCCGTTGGCGATCCTGGCAACAGCCGAACGTCGATCCGCGCGAGGGCCGAACTGCTCCGCGCGATCGTCTTCGTGTTACGGCAGTTCGTGGTTAGCGGTAGGCGAACTGGGAACGGGACCGGAGGCAACTTCGCCGCGCCGCGCAAGCTCTGGTTAACGTCGAGGAACGCGAACAAGCGGCCATCCTTCCCGGCGCGAGAGAGCGACTCGATGGTCACCCACCAGTCCGGGGCGAAGTCCTGGGCCTCGTCGACCACGACCGCATCGAAGACCTCGGCTTGGCCTCGTGCACGCAGCACCTCGATCGCCTGCTCCAAGATCAGCGGGACCTCATCGTCCCAGAACGGTTGTTCCCCATTTGCCGGCACATCAAAGTCGACGTTCGCCCGCGTGGCCAGCTTCCGCGCAAACGCGTGGAACGTCGAGATCTCGACAAGTGAGGCAACACGTTGCGACCGCGGATCCTGCTTTGCCTGCTCTTGTAGCCAGGCGGCGAGGTGCCGGTTGAAGCAGAGGAACAAGACACGCTGCCCCCGCTCGGCGAGTGACAACGCGAACTCCAACGCGAGAAGCGTCTTTCCCGATCCTGCAGTTCCCTCGACGAGGACTCGATGATTCACTAGTAGTCCGAGCAGCGTCTCGCGCTGATCGAGCGTGATCTGCACGATCCGTTGGTGCTCGGCGCTGACCTCCGCCCCTGCACAGCGGAGGAGGCGCAGCTTGGGCATGAGCGCATCGAGCAGCTCCGCGAACTGCTCCGGCATGAGGTGCGTGTTCCCCCGCGACCACGCCTTGAAAGCGTCCTCGATTCGAAGAGGCAGCGCCGCGAGGTCGAGCGCGTCGACGATGATTCGCGGCTCCGTGTTGAGCGGCAACGGCCCGGAGAACCGCGCATGCGGGAACACGACGAGGTCGCCGTGGGCAAACATCCCACGATGAATCCGGCGACCGGTGCGCTCCTCCACAGCGTCGATCAGCGCATACCGGCTTCGACGCGCCTGATCGAACGGGTCCCTCAGCTCCTTGCCACCGCGGTACCAAGTACGGCCCTTCAACTCGGGCTGTCCTCCTTTCACCTCAAGGACCAACAGGCCACGTTCCGGGTGGAGCACCACGAAGTCCGCCTCGCCTTCCCGGAGCGGCTCGCCCACGAGGTTTCGAGTTGGGCGAAGCCACGGAAACGAGTGGAGCACGACGAAACCTGCCGGCAGCCCCCGCAGCGCCTCGTATACCGCCCGCTCGGAGTCGTGCACGAT
>JAEYYV010000335.1 GCA_023428295.1 Pseudomonadota bacterium | reverse complement strand
GCTCGCACGCCACGCTGTCACTCGCTCGATCCACACCTCGGTCGTACTCGCGCTCGGCTCGAACATCGACGACGACGATGCGTCACGTCGGTGCTACGTCGCTAGACGGGGCTCGTGCAGCGGATACGACGTATCGGATGTCGACGGGCAGTTCCACGCCGAAGATTTGGCCCTTTGACATCTGGCTGACGATCTTGTTGAACAGAATCTCGATGTCGTCGTACTCGACCGTTGGGAAGCCGGAGACCTGGGACACGGTTCCGTCAGGGCTCGTTACGGAGAATGTGAACGATTCGGTTCCTGCCGGTGCGCTGAGTGGACCCGCCTTGCGCGGAAAGCCCGAACGTCCAATCGCGAGTGCTAGATGCGTCCACAGCGCGGGTTCGGCACGCGCGCGCCACACGCGGCTGGTGCCATATCGCTCGTGCACCAGCTCGACATCTCCGTTGTCGAACACCTCCACGGAGTAGCGCCCCATCCCCATCGGCGCATGAGGATTCCCGAACACGTAGCGAACGTGAAACGGGGCCTGCTTCAGCTCGTATCCTGCATCAGCAAGTGCCGCCCATTCCTGCGGCGTGGCTTCGACGATCTCCGTGCCGAGTGCGTTGGGTGGCGGAAGTTGAACCGGCGTTTCACCGCTCCTCACTTCGAGTCGCAGCAACGCGCCGTCGCGCGACACCTGATCGAGGTCGCCAACGAGCGTGGCCTCGACGATCTGCCCTGGGAAGAAGGTCTGGCACCGGACTTTCATAGGGCGCTCCGCGTTTCCGTCAGTCGTTCCCTCGTCTCACACGCGAACCGCCACATGTCATCGGGTATTTGGGCAGTTCTATGCACGCCATTCAAACTGAACCGCACCCTCCATTCTTCGGCGTTCGGAGTGGCGCGCTCGGCGTGCAGCTCATCCGCAGCAAGCAGGTCGAAGACTAGCGCCTGCGGCCAGTTCGGAGGCGAATCCAAATCTGCGGGACGCAGAACGCGGAATCGAATCTCGGCCAAGTGTTCGATGGTCGTGGCGACCGCGCGCGCAATTTCGCTGGGGTCTGTCGTGTCTACGGCAAACATCACCTGCCATGAGTGCGAGCCGCCCCAACGTTTGCATCCGAGAGCCTGTAGTCGCTGTTGCGTCGCACCGTCTTCGTGGACTGCCCACGGGGGGGTGTTCTCGCCGGCGTCTCCACTGCTGTACGTCGCGAATCTAACCACGATCACATCCGATCGGCCCTCCCACGAGAACGGGGTCCCGACGAAGACGTCGAAGGCATCGAGCTGTACCTGAAATGATGCGTAGGCGCCTGAAGGATACTCGTCTTCCCAGTGCCGGAACTCGTTCGCCACCTCTAGGGCAGAGCGTTGCAACTTCGCTGGAAGGCCTTCGTGCACGAGCGTGAGCACATGGAGCTGCGCGTCCGTAGGACCAGTCACCTCCGTTGTCGAACTACTCGTGGTGGGCATCCGACTTTTCCTTCATCGAGCCCGGCGGTCCGAACGTGACAACTCGCCGCTCCTCGGGCGTGGGAGGAACGAACCGTCCGACATCGTCGGGGTCGGCGGCTGCTCGTGTCGCTGCATCTATCGTGTAGTCACCCTGCACGACTGCGGCGTCCTTGGTCGAGAAGTCTCGACCTGTCTTTGACAGCGCCTCTGCAGAGACATCGCCATCCACGTGTCCTCGACTGCCCTTTGGGCCCCCTTTGCGTTCCGGCGATGTCGTCCACTGAAATTCCACCGTGGAACCTTCGGGCATGTGTTCCGCTAACTTCTTCGCGAAAGCCTCGTATTGCTCCTCGTTGAAATGGGCGCTGACGTTGTTCACGAAACTCTGTCGAATCCCAGCGTCGGGCTCGTGAGCCGCACCGCGGAGAATCTCAGGGTGCATCAGCAGATCTGCGAACATCGTGACCGAGCCAGGCGCCGTTAGCGGGCCCGCATCCGTGATCCCCGCGTTCTTTCGCGACATCTGCCCTGCGTGCGCCTTCGAGATGTGATCTGTCTGAACGATCATCCCACCCTCAGGCACGGTCGCCGACTCGATGGCAAACCCACCACGTCCGACACCGTGATCGACGACGAGGTCGCCGTGTCCGTCATTGCCAGGCACCTTCGGCGCTGCGGGATCGATGTGACGTGACTGTGGTTGCTTGCGGGCGATGATCTCGACGCTCGACATTTCGGAACCCGCCGCATCCTTAGTTGGTTGATGTACGACGACGACGTAGTTGACGCCAAGACCGTTCTCGATAGCGGCTTGATTAGCGGCATCGACGTTCCGCATCACATCGCGAATCGTCGTCGGAGGGGCATTCGGCTCGGCCCCGGGCATTCGTATCAAGCCGCTTTCGAGATCCAGCCCCATGGTCCCGTGGTCGCTTCCCGTCGAATCGTAAGCAGCCGCGGCCTTTTGCATCGCCTCGAGATCGATCTTGTCGCGAATCATCTGCAATGCCGGGTCTGCGCCAAGCGCGTCGATCTGTGCCGCAAGCCGCGCGCGGCGCTCCTCGGGTGAGAGGTGCGGGTCGTTCATGGTGTCCGCGATAGACTGTTGCCTCTTGCGAAGTTGCTTCTTCGTTGCGGGGTCGTCGACCGGCACGTTCGCGCCATCGAAGATTCGATGCCCTTCCTCAAGCCGAAGCTGCGATCCCAATGACAGATCCTCGACCTGACGCAGGGCCTCGGCGCGAGGTCCTTGGACGTGCTCCTCCAGATGTGCGAGGCGCTCACGACGTTGTGTACCGAACGCGTGAAGATCCGATCCGGCATCGATATCGCGACGTGGTTCGTAACCGTCGAGATGGAGTTCGGCACGACGCAGAAGCGCTGGGTCGGATGCGAGAGCCTCGCGGAGACGCGAACGACCCTCCGGCGTTCTGTCGACGCCGAGCGAGTCGAGCAAGGACGATACGTCACTACCGCGCGAGGTGTCGGTGCGGTCGTCGTGGCGCACGCCGCGTTGGTCGACTTGTGCGAACACGGCGCGCAACTCGGCAGCTCGACCTTCGACTTCAACCGGACGCTTCGCAGCTTCTCCGACGGGTTCTGCTTGCCGCTGAACGGCGACCGTTCCATGGGCAATCGCACGGGTCACGTCTGCATCTGCGACGTTGTCCGAGACGACGAGTCGATAGGAGCCGTCCTCGGCTCGACGGACCGTTGATTGACCGCCTTCTACCGGACCCACTTCCAGAGCAACGTCGACCTGTCGATCACCGGCGGGAACGCGGACGGTGTTCTGGTCTACGGCCTTGCTGCCAGCCGGTGTTGCCAACGCGAGATCGTTGACAATCGACTCGCGAATTCGCTTCTCGCTCAGCGTGCCGTCCGACCGAGGTTTCGCTGTCGCTGCGATGACCGACCCGGACGGATCACCCAGCCGGTTCTGGCTGAGGTCCGCACCTTCGTTCAGAGCCGACTCCGTAGGTCGCGGCATCGCTGGCGGCTCCATGCGTGGAGCCGTCGAATCGAGCGACGAGCGTGATGCCGGTCCGGTCGCCTGTTCGGCAGCTGAGATATCACGACCGAGTTGATCGAGTTGGTGTTGCTTGAGCGATGCACCAGGCCCGACCGTCTCCATGAAGTTCCCGTCATGCGTGACGAATGGCGCGTTCGGATGGTCGCGGAACCACGTCTCTGGATCCACGTACCGGTCTGGGAATCCCAATCCGTGCCCGACTAGCTCGTGCGCAGCGCCGTTCGGGTTGAGCACGTCGGGGAGCGCCCATCGTCCCTGATTCGAATGCAGTCGCTTCCCTTGCGCATCGAATGGTTGGACGAGGTCCACGATGTGATTGGCAGATGCGGCGTCGTCGTGAAACGTCGGCTCGACCTGAAGTTTGCTTCCGTCGGGCAGCGTGTGGCGCTTTCCCTCCGCATCGCGATTCATGATCTGATCGACACCCTGATAGGAGCTGCGCTTGACGGCGGCGATGTCTTCGGCCGTTATTCCGGCGCCAGGTCGCAGGTGTGCGTCGAGGGTGATGCTCGTGAGGACCGCGTTGTCGTACGCGAACCGCCGCACATCGTAGTCAGTATTCCCCACGTAGTAGCTGCCGTCCTTCTTGGCCTCGGCTGGGTTTCCGCGAACGTGTGTCACGTTCTGCGCCTCGATTTCTTGAGCGGCGTACATGGAGGCCATGTCTCGACGGAACTGGTCGTACTCGGGCCCCTTGTCGATACCCGCGCTGCGGTCGATCGCTTCGGTGTACGTCGTCGGACGTTCGCGCTGAGGCTCTGCGGCGCGCTCCCATGCGCGTTCGTACGCCGCTTCGTCGGGTCCATCGCTCGGCGCTTTCACCACAGACATCGGTTGGGTGATCCGCTCGGACGGCGGTACGACAACGCCCATCGGCTGCGTCGGGCGTACGGATGGCGGCACGACTGCATCCATCGACTGCGTCGGCCTGTCGGATCGCGGCGCGACAGCATCGATCGGCTGCGTCCGTCGTTCCGACGGGGGTACGACAGCCTCCAATGGCTGCGTAGTCCGCGCGTACGATGGATCATCTACCGACGCCAGGGGACGAGTAGTTCGATCATCCACCGAGAGGTGGACCTCGGCATCTCCCGGAGACCGTGGTGGACTCGAGTTCGCCGACACACTCGTCGTGCGCGAAGCATCCCGGCCGTGATCCGCCGTCACGTGCATCGAAGCTGCCTCGGAGTTTCTCCGCTCGACGTGCGATGTGACTAGCGCGGTCTCGGCGTGGCGACGTGCATCGAGCTCACGCGCGTGTTCTTCGATGCGCGCATACTGCGGATGCCGAGGATCCGTATCGCGAGAGGTAGAGTGACGAATCGCATCGTCGCTCGACGTCGAGCGGCGTGGGAGATCGACGTCGGCTACCGGATGCGTTGCCATCGCCGCATGCTCGTGCGGCGTCGCTTTTCTTCGACCGCCGCCGTGGAGCCGGCCCTGCACGCTCCCACCGACGAGGTCGATCGCGGTTGTCCCGTCGATGTGTCCACCGCCGATCATCACGTTGCTCGCGGTATCGACGACCGCACCGAGGCCTTCGCGGGCGACGCTCGCTCCTCGCGACGTCCCCTTGATCGCGCTCTCAACCTTTCCGCGGAAGTACCCCGGCAGGATTGCACCGATGGCAGCCCGCAGCACTGCGCCGCCTCCGTCCTCGCCGTCGATCATCGAGTGTCCCGCTGCACCAGCCATCGCAGCACCAGCGTTACCCACGCGCTGCATGGTCTGCGCGCCCTTCGCTGCCTGCGTACCGGCCTCCACTCCCTTGCCGAGACTCGCGAGTCGCGCCGTGGCGATGTTAACCGCCATATCGACCGCCATGTGCTTGATGTCGGCGGTCGCGTCGTACGCCTCGTTCGCGATCAGCTCCTGCGCCGCGATCCTCGCTGCGGAGAACCCAGCATCGACCGCGACGAAGAGCGCGGGGTTCGCGGTGAGGAGTGCAGCGATCTTCCCGGCGATCGACAGTGCCTGTGCGACCTTCGCAGCTGCCTTCTGCTTCTCCTCGCGCTGAAGCTCGAGAGCCTTGGTGGTCGAGGTATCGCGACGCTGGAACTCGCGATCATCGACGTCCGATCCACCGGCCTGCTTGAGCAGCTCGATCTGCGATGCGTGAAGATCCTCGGAACCGCGATTGCCAAACCCGAGAGCGAACCGCATCTGTTCGTCGCCAGCAACCCAGCCCGACTTGCTGAGATCGCGAAGCTCTCCTTGCTGGCCGATCCGTTGCTCTCGCGTGCGATCCGCGAGCGCACCGGTCTCGCGAACGTGTTGCATGCGCAGTTCGCCGACGTTCATGTCCTCGCGAACGAGCTCGGCCGCGACCTCGTCGACCGGACGCTCATCGCCAGTCATCCGCGCGAAGATCTTCGCAACGTGTTTGGCCTCCGAGAGGTCGGGGCCTTTGAGCATGCTGCGGTCGCTGCCGAACTTGCGCTTGTAGTCGCTGTCGTGTGACGCGATGGTGCCCTTCTTCGCGTTCTCTAGAATCTCAGCCTTCTTGGTGGTGTCACCCGAAAGCTCCGCGCGCCGAACCTTCGTCGAGATCTGCGCGTCTCCCTCGCGCCACATCTCGCTTGCTGCGTAGTGGTCCACGGTGGCCTTCTCGCGGACCTTGGCCATCCGCCCATCCTTCTCCGCGATATCGCGCACCACGCCGAATGGACCGCCTGCACCAGATCCACTGTCGTGAGCGACTCGTCGCTTGTAGTAAGCCGCGAGTTGTTCGTCGACGCCCCGGCCTTCGATGTTCTCGGTGGTCTTCCCCTCGGTGAGGGCTTTGGTTCGCTGCTCGTTCTCGTCGTGAAGCTGAAGACGTTGCTCCAACGCGCGACGTTCAGCTTGCGCTGCCGCGCGCTTTGCCTTGTCGGGACTCTGCAGATCGGGGTTCGCGAGTGCACCATCGATCAGGCTCTGATCGAACTTCTGCATTCCCTGACGCAAACGCAGCGCTTTCTCACCGACTGCATCCCCACTCGCCGCCGCTTCGATGCGCATGCGAACGATCGGGTCAGCACCCTTGAACGTTCCGCCGATCAGCTCGTCCCAGCTCTTGCCCTTGTTGTCGGCTTCCCACGCTTCGCGCGCCGCCTTCAGCTCGGCGGGAGACGACTTAGACAATTCGGCAATCAGACGCTCGGGATCCTGCGCTTCCTTTTGCTTCATCTTCTTCGCTGCGGTGCCGTTCATCGCGTCCGCAGCGGAGAGGTCGGAGAGATCGAGGGGCTGAAGCATCGCGGCAATACGCGAGCCCTCGGCGACCTCTTGCTTGCCGTTCATCAGCGCCGAGAATTCCTTGCGCCGATCTTCGGGCATCGACGCGATGACGCGACCCGCGAGCATCGGATCGCTCGCGTGGAGCTTCCACATCGACTCGGGCCCGAGCTGCTTCGCGATCGCGTGAATGCGTTCCGGGTTGCCTTCTGCAGCCGCGTCGACAAGCTGCGTTTGCGCGACCTTGACCGGATCGCTCCCGAGACCCGCCATCGCAATCGATTCGTCGCGCTCCGTGAAGGTGCGATCCAGCTCCTCGAACACCGTGGTGCTCTTGGTGCCCGACGTCTGCAGGCGGATGCGCTTGCGAATGATCTCCATCTCCTCCGGCGAGCGCGGTCCCAAGATCGCCGCGATCTTGTCGGCGTTCTCCGAGTCATCGCGATCCGAACCACGCGTGACGTTCAGGACCTTGTCCGCCCAGCCGGCGGCCTTGTCTTCGAGGTCAGCACGCTTGTCGGGACTCATCGCCGCGAGGTTGTTCGTCGTGACGTCGCGGCGATCGCTCATGAGGTCGAGCGCCTGATCCTTGCCGTGCTTGCTCTGCCACTTGGTCTTACCGAGGAAGTCGGTCAACGATCCGTCGTTTTGCGCCGCGAACTGCTCCTTCATCTTCTTGCGCGTGAGTGCGTCGTCGGCCCCCTCGAGCACGTGCATCATCTCGTACTGGCTGTTTCGATCGCCCTTCTTTGCGTGGACCATCAGCGCCGCGTTGAAAGCCGATGCCTTCATCGCGGCCAGCTTCTCCGCGAAGTCAGGCGGAATGCCGTTCTTGGAGGTCGAGGTTGCCGGTCCGGACGTTGTCGTGGATTGTGCCGTCGACGCGGTGGACGCTGCGGCGAGCGCCGTCGCTGGCTTCTTCGATGTTGCTGCTGAGCGCTTCGGCTTCGAGGACCGTCGAGGTCGTCGCCGAGATCTCGAGGGACGGCGCTTGGTCTTGCTTTGGCCTATTGGCGCCGGCTCCTCGTGATCGTCGTCCACCCAGGGAAGGAGCACGGACACGTCCGGCAGTACGCCGGGCACATGAAGGTCTTCGCTCGCATAGCCGGAATCCGCGCCGGCCTCCGACCAGACAGGGCCCGCCGCGCTCGACGTTGTCGTCGATGCCGTCGATGCCGCCGACGGCTCCGAGTCCCTTGTACTACTCTCCACGCCGCCCTACCTCTCCACCATCTTCGCACGACACGTGGTCCGTTCCGGTGGTGGACCTCGGTGGCAACAGCGAGCTCCACCGCCATTCGTCGGGCGCGAGCGAGACACCAGTCAAGAAGGCGAGCATGCGTGCACAACGGCGAACCCTCTCCGAGCGAACGGACGCACCATGCGCGAGGAAGCACGCGAACGAGGTGTCACGACCGATCGCATCCAGGGCTTCGCCAGCAATCACGCTCCCATCTTGATCCTCAAGACATCGACGAAGTACATGCAGCGTTTTGCGGCAGGCGAACGCTCCGACGTCGTGGACGGAAGCGAAGGCGCGATTCTCGGACCAGAATTCAGTGGTTAGCTCGTGCTGGGCAAGGAACAGCTCGCCAACCTGAATCGCGACGAGCGTAGCGCGCGACAGCAGCACGACCTCGTCGCGCGTGCGTCCCCGACGCCGGAGGAACACGCGGCGCAGATGATGAACATCGGCGGCGATGATGTCCGCCCGACGGTGGTCTGACAGATCCCGTAACAGTTGACCGATGACATCGAGGACGACGACCACTTCCTGACTTCCCACGACCCAACACCACACCATCTCGCCGTCCATGAAAACTGCCGTTCCGCGCCTGGCCGCACTTCATCGATGCCGCGGAACGGACTCGATCCCACATGGCTTGCAATTCGGTCACTTGGAATCCTCGCCTGTTCCGCGCTGTCCGCGATTCTCCAGGGAAGGCGCGACGATGCTTGCCCGTCCGATCGCAACGATGGTTCATGGAGCATGGCCAGGGCGAAGAACACCATCCCATCCGGGGAGACGGACCTCTCGCGCAAGACCAAGACGCTCCCCGACGAGCAACGCGCTCCGCAGTTCGACGGCATCGACCTGGTCACGGCGATCCTGGTCTACGGAAGCGACCGCGTGATCGATCTGCCACGTGCGATGAAGCGCTTCACGCTGGGAGCCGAGGCGAGCTGTGACGTGGTGATCGCGAGCGAGTTTCTGTCGGCACTCCACATCGTCATGGAGCGTCGGGGATCGAAGCTCCGGGTGATCGATCAGGACACGAAGAACGGGACGTACTTCGCCGGGCAACGAGAAGCTGCGTTCGATGCGCGTCCGGGCGACACGTTCACTGCCGGAGCGACGAAGCTCCTCGTGATGAACGACGAGATGCGTGCGGCGTATCCCACGCTCGTCGAGCTCCTCGGAGGCGATGAAGAACTGGCGCTCTACACCGAGCAGTTCCAGTCCAAGCCGAGCGACGTCATCGTCGCTGCTGTCACCACCCGAAACCTTCTCATCACCGGTGAGCCCGGGTGCGACCACGTTCGGCTCGCACGAACGATTCATGAAGTCTCGTTGCTACGCGAGCGGCCCGTGGTCGAGCTTGATCAGCTTCCTGCTCCCACCGATCGCCTCCGGCAACGTCAGATCCTCGACTCGGCGGCGAGATCCACGCTCATCTTGAGACTCGACGAGACCTCCGAGAGTCTCGATTCGACGTTCGTTTCGTCGTTGTTCTCGACGAGCTTCCGCGTTCGTCTGATGGTCTGCGCACCGAGCTATGAAGTCGCAGCTCGCGTGCTGCGCGAGACCCGCGCGCGCGAGCTCGGGCACATCACCCTGCTGCCGCTAACGCGCAGGTTCCGCGGATCCATGTGTCGACTTCTCGATCGCTTCCTGGCCGAACGTGGCGACCTTCGAACGAAGAACCTGACTTCATCGAACCAAGCGGCGATCGAGGCCTACGCGTGGCCGAACAACTTCGACGACCTCCGGTGGGTCGCGAACTGGCTGCCGCGCGTGCACGCGCACGACTCGCTACGCTCGGCCGCGGAGGAGCTGAAGGTGAGCCAGTCCACAATCCATCGTTGGCTACTCAAGGTCGGCTTGTCACTCCCACTGACTCCCAAAGGCACGTGATCCTTCGCGGAGTCGCGCGAGAAGATGATAGAAGACGGAGACGCACGGCGGGAACGGGATGAACGAAGTGAATGATCCGCTCATCGGTCTGACGGTCACCGGCACGTACGTCATCCGTTCGAAGCTGGCGGAAGGGGGAATGGGCGCCGTCTACCTGGCGACCAACGACCTGGGCAACCGGAAGATCGTCAAGACGTTGTTGCCGCACGCGAACCTGGTCCCTCAAATTCGAGAGCGCTTCGATCGCGAAGGTCGTGCAGCAGCTCGCCTCAACGGCCGACCTCACATCGTCGCGATCGACGACGTCGGTACGCTTCCCAACGGCCAGCAGTTCTTGACGATGGAGTACCTCCACGGGCAGACGCTGGAAGCCCACATGCAGAAGCATGGTCGCGTCTCGGCGCACCACGCGTTCATGATCGTGGTGCAGATCGCTCGCGGGCTTCACGAGCTGCACTCCGCGCAACTCATCCATCGCGATCTGAAACCTGGAAACGTGTTCCTCGTGCGCGACCGCGCCGACCCCCCGTATCACGTCGTGCTGATCGATCTCGGCATCGCGCACGATGCGACGCTCATCAACGATCCGAAGCTCAGGACGCACGATGGTGCATCGATGGGAACGCCCGGCTACATGGCGCCGGAGCAATTCGGCGACGCCGGCAGCGTGACACCCGCGGCCGACATCTACGCGCTCGCGATCATCTTGTACGAGATGCTCGTCGGGGTTCGGCCGTGGAACGCGCCATCGATGGCCGTGCTGTATCACCTCCAGCAGACACAGCCGCCGACCATTCCGGCGGAGCTGCAACTGCCTGGGCGATGGCGTGACATCATTCTCGGTTCGCTTGCGAAGCAACCCAGCGCGCGTCCGCAGTCAGCGTATGCGTTCGTCTCAGCGCTCGCGTCCGACTTGCACGGCGACGATCGAATCGGCGTGCAGAGCGGTGCGCAGATGATGGCTTCGTTTGCGCGGAGCATGATCAACCAAGCGCCCGTCGACAGCGAGACAATCCGTGGGCCGCAGCTCGGCCCCATGATGTGGACGCCACCGCGCCTCACCCAAGGTAGTTCGCCGAGCTTCGATGCTCCTCCCCCGAGCAACGCACCATCCGGTCAACCCAGCGTCGAAACGGTTAGTCATCGCCCGCAACCCGTGGCCGCACGATCGGCCGGACCGAGCACGTTGAGCGCATCGAGCGGCGTGATCGAGCAGGCACCTGCACCCGCGCGAACGCGCTGGCTCCTTCCGGTCCTTGCTGCATCCGTGCTTGCAGCAACAGGACTCGTGTTCGCAGTGGCGCGGATGGTGCGTTCGCCCGACTCCACGCACGCTTCGGAAGCGGTGCGTGATCTCGATGCAAGCGCCGGGACGACCGACGACGCGACGCAAATCGCGCTCGCGCCAGCTTCAGCCACGATCGACGCGAGCGTGCCGGCGACAGTTTCGATCGATGCGGAGGTGGTCGCGTCGGCGCCAGTCGATGCCGCGAGCAACGCACCGACGCCGGTCGATGCGGCGATGGCCCCCTCGATCGACGCAGTATGGTGTTTCCCGTCGAGAGGTTGACACTTCCAGGAACTGGAAATCCCCCTGGGATCGGGTGAGAGAGCACCAGCAGTGAAACGACCCCGTAGGCAACACGAGAAGGCTCCGGAGAGAGCCGCAGA
>JAEYYV010000332.1 GCA_023428295.1 Pseudomonadota bacterium | reverse complement strand
TCTGCGGCTCTCTCCGGAGCCTTCTCGTGTTGCCTACGGGGTCGTTTCACTGCTGGTGCTCTCTCACCCGATCCCAGGGGGATTTCCAGTTCCTGGAAGTGTCAACCTCTCGACGGGAAACACCATATCAATCCAACCCCGAAGCACATGCAGCATTTTGCGGCAGGCAAACGCCCCGACATGGCGCCCGAGCGTTCGCTGCAGGCGATCGAGATGCCCGATCGACTCGCGTGGCACCTCGCAGCGGCAACGGGTGCGGCTCGTACATCGACGGCGCGCGGGACGAAGGTGCTCGACATGCTCGCGCTAGCGAGCGAGCACGGACTTCATCGCACGCTCGGCTTCCTGGAGTGTCGCTGTCGACGCGGCCGTCGCGCGATCACCGAGCGGCAGCAGCAGCGGCTTGCCGTTCGCGAGCGAGATCACGATCGACCAGCTCTGCCTGCGCTGATAGCGATTGGTCTGCACCACCGTCACGATCGCTTGCGCCGCCGACGATCTGCTGGCGCGGATACCTCGTGCCGCCCCACAACATGCCGTCGCGCGTGACCTCGATCTTCGCGGGCATCAGCCATGGCGCCGCTACGGCGGCGAACAGGTCCGCGAGCACGCACGGGAAGCCGATCGAGAACATCGTCTCGTCGAGGTGGCGTCCCTGGAACGCCTGCACGATGCAATAGATGCCGGCACCAGCAGCAGCAGCAGGAGCAGCGGAAGCCACGCGTTGCGCTCGATCGTCACGCGTTTCGGCGTGATCGTGAACTGTGGGCCGAGCATGCCGAACTTCACGTCACGTCACGTCACCTGACGTCACCTGACGTCCCTGACGTCCCTGGACTCACCTCGCTCGCATCCGTGACGTAGGGCGTCTCGATCGGGAGCGTCGCGCCGAACACGCGGTCGCCCGTGACCTGACCGACGACGTCAGCGAACAGATCGCGCACGGGTGCGTACTCCGGCGAGATGAAGCCTGACACCAGGCCGAGATCGTCGTCGGGGGCAGGTGCCATGATCGAGAACGAGCGCGTTCCCGCGGGTGCTTCGCGCACGCTCGGCTTTGCGGGGAAGTTCGCGGCGGTCAGCCGAGTCGAGATCGTGGCGGCGAGAGGCGGCAGTGCGCGTGCGCGCCACTCGACGCGCGTTCCTTGCTTCTCGTGAATGACGCGGATCGTGTCGTCGGAGCGCAGCTCGACGGTCCATCGCCCCGGTCCGAGCGGTGCGTCCGGGGTGCCCTCGCTGTAGCGAGTGACGAGCTGCGGCGGTGCGGGGATGTCGAGCGCGATGTCGTTCTTCGCGAGGAACTCGAGGGCGTCGCGTCGCTCTTGCTCGGCCATGGTGGAGACGAGCTCGGAGATGGCGGCGCGCGAGCGCTCGTTGGCGAGCCAGAGGCACGCCATGCCGATGTGAGCGATCGGCACGTTCATGATCTTCGTCGTGCGATTGATGGGGTCGCGCAGCGCTGCGAGCACCTCGGCTTCGAGGGAGGCGTCGGTCGCCGAGCGGCGCGAGAGGGCGCCGAGCGCTCGAGCGCGGTCGCCCGAGGCCGTCTTGGCACGAAGCTCGTCGAGCGACATTGCGTCGTACGCGGGGTCGGCGTCGAAGATCGGATCTCTCACGCGACGTCTCCGTTGACGATAGCCGTGATCCGATGGTCGGGGCCGCGCTCCGCGACGCCCTCGCGAGTGCGTGCGATGTGCGTGTCGGTCAAGGGGGCGCTCACTTCAGCGATCACCTCGAGCTCGTTGTCCGGAACTCCGAAGCCGGAGTGGGGCGTGGCCTCGCGGCGGTCGAGTTTGTTCCACCGTCGGGAGGATCTCGAACATGACGCGTCACCGCCATCCTGGTGCTGCAGATTCTCGATCACCGACGCGATCTCCGAGCCGATGTGTCGCTCCCTGTCATGCTCTCGATGTTCTCCTCGCTCAGGTTTCCAGCGGCGATCATCACGTGCCTGCGTTCCGCGCGCGCACCGCGTCCGCGAACGGAGTCTGGTTGACGAGGCCTTCGGGGACACTGCCGCCGTAGATCTGGTCGCGCTCCTTGCGCATGTTCGCGATCAGCTGCCGCGCGGCTTCGTAGTCACCCTTCTCGCGGGCGACGTTGATCTCCCGCATGTATGCCCGGTACTCCATCTCCCACCGGACGTCGGGGTTCTGCATGTAGAAGCCGACGCCCGGGAATCCGAGCGTGCGGTCGTCCTGGAAGTGCTGGAACTCGTGCCGCGCAGCGCCGATCGATGCGTCGGCGTCCATGCGGATGTTGCCCGCCTCACCCGCGGATCCCATCGAGTACACGAGGCCGTTCTCGCCTTGGACGAACGTGCCGCCCGACGCCTTCAGCTCGCTCTTCATGTCCGCGAGCTCGTCGGGATGCGTGTCGATCGCTGCTCCATACTTGCGGAGAGGATCCGCTTCGAGGAGCGCTGCCGTGTTTGGCATCTGCGCGGGGGCACCCTGATCGTGTGACGTGGCGGGTGTGGACGTCTGTGCCTGTGCCTGTGCCTGTGCCTGTGCCTGCGCCTGCGCCTGCGCCGCCTCGGCATTGGCGATGTCGCGCGCGAGCTTGTCCAGGTGCCGTTGCTTGAGCGTCGCGTCCGGATCCCTGACGGTCGCCATGATGCTGCCGTCGTGCTTGACGTGTGGCGACGCAGGATCGCCGCGCTGCGCGGAGCGCGGGTCGTAGTACTCGTCGCTCGTCAAATAGCCGCCTGCCGTCGTCGGGTCGGCTCCTCCGCCGACTGCCAGGTGGTGACCGATCTCGTGCGCTGCGACGTAGGGGTTCTCGAGATCCCGGAGCCCCCACACTTTCTGATCCGAGCTGTTGACCTCGTTCGGAGTCTGATGGACCACATCGACGACGTGGTGTGCGGCGTTGGGATCGTCGACGAAGTTCGGCTCCACGTGCAGTCGGCTGCCGTCGCCCAGGCGGTGGCGCTTGTTCTCGTTCGTCCCATCCATGTTGTAGATGAGATCGACGCCGTCGTAGGTCGACTGCTTCGCTCGCGCCACGTCAGCGTCACTGACACCGGCGCCTGGTCGCATGTGCTGATCGAACGAGATGTGCGTGAGGACACCGTTGTCGTACTGGTAGCGACGCGCGTCGTACGCGCTGCTCTCGACCCAGTAGCCACCGTCGACGCGCTGCTCGTGCTGACGGCCAGCGACGCGCGTCGACGTCTGGCCTTCGACGTCCTGCTGCGCGTACATGGAGGCCATGTCCTGACGCCACTGCTCGTGGGCCGGGCCCTTGTCGACACCCGTCGAACGATCGATGCGCTCCTGATGTGTCGTCGGCGGAGGACGATCGTCGATGACACGCGCATCGGGACGGTCGGCGGTCGGATCGGCCGGGGCGGGAAACTCGAGCGTCTTGCGCTCGTGTACGGGCACCTCGGTCGGATCGATGACCGCGGGCCGCTCGAGGGTCTTGCGCTCGTGGATGGGGACCTGCTCGTCGAGCGTCCTCGCGATGTCCGCGTCCGACGCGGTCGCGATCGCGTGCTCGTCGTGCGGCTTGATCGGCGCGTAGTTCTCGTCGAGCGCGTGTGCGGGCTTCGTCGAGTGCTCGTCGTGATTCGCGCTGTGCGCGTGCGCGTCGTGCGCATCGTGCGCGTCGTGCGCGGGCTTGATCGGCTGATAGTTCTCGTCGACGGGATGCGTGGAGTCGTGGGGGGGCCGCGCGTGTTCCCTGTTCGCGGCGGACCTCGCCATTCGATCTTTGGCGTACGCGATGCCGCTCTGCCCGAGGTTGCCCGCCGCGCTCCACGCTGCCTCGGTGACGGCACTCTCTCCGCTCGCTCCGCCGATCACGTTGATCACCGTGTTCGACGAGAGGTCGCTCATGGTCGCGGCGACCTCGGCCAACACCTTCGATGCGATCGAGGTGTCGGTGATCCCGGCCTTGATGCGATCTTTGAGCGCGTTCGGGATGAACGCGCCGAGGCCAACGCCGACGAGGCTGCGCAGGATCTCGTGCGCCGGCTTGTCCTGCACGATGCCGTCACCGACGGTGCTGATCGTTCCCTTCGCGAGGGTGCCGGCGGCCATCCAGTTCTTGTTGATCTTCTGGGCGATGTCGGCCCCGTTCTTCGCGACATCGTCGACGTTGTTGACGACGGTCTTCGCGGCGGCGCTCTCGGCGGTGTGAAGCGCTTGGCCCTCGGCGGCCTGCATCACCTTCGCCTCGATGCCGTGCGTGGCAGCGCTGATCGCCTCGGCGCCCACCGCTTTCTCGACGGCGACGCCTTCGTGCAGCGCGCCTTGCAGCACCTTGCTCTCGGCGGTGACAGCGTGCGCGCCGGCCTTGACCGCGAGGCCCTTTGCCTCGGCGGTGGCAGCGTGCTCGACCTCCATCGCGACCTTCGAGCCGGCGTTGACCGCGGCGCTCTCGCCCGCGTGAAGTGCGTGTTGCTCGGCGGCAGCGGCGCCTCTGAGCTTGCCCACCTTCGACAGGCCCATCATCGCGAGATCGGCGGCGGCCGTGAACGCGAGCATCTTCACGTCGTCGGCAGGGTCGTACGCCTCGCCCATCACGGACTCTTTGACCGCGATGTCGAGGAGGCCCGCTCCCACGTCGATGAGGAGGATCAGGGCCGGGTTCGCGGTGAGGAGCGCACCGATCTTCGCGATCGTCGAGAGGATCTTCGTGATGCGCTCGGCGAGTCGCTTCTTCGCGTCGCCCTCGGCCGTATTGGCCGCGGTCATGCCCTTGTCGAGCATGTTGTATTCGTCTTTGGTGACGCCGGCCTTGAGGCCATCGTCCATCGTCGCTGCTTCACCGGCGGTGGGCAGGAGCTTGTCGATATCCTCGAACGACGGATCCGCCGGGTTGTCGAGCGTGAGATTGCCGATCGCGATGATCGGGCCGGCGATGGCGAGCTTTGGATCTTTGATGAGGTCGCGTTGCGCGGCGAGCTCTTGGCGCTGCCAGCGTAGCGTGCCGCCACCAGCCTCGTTTGCCTCGTCACGCTCGAGCATCGCCGAGTACTGCAGCTTGTACTGCTGCATCTGGAGGAGGTACTCGACCTGCGCAGGACGCGTTCCGCGAGGACCGTAGAGCCTGATGTTGTCGATTACCAGCTCGTTCGCGTTCATGTCGCTGCGAGGCTTGGTGTAGGGCAGCAGCTCGCCCTTGCCGTACTTCTGGTACGACTCCTTTGCCTTCTCGAGATCCTCCTCGGTCTCGATCGTCTCGAGGATCTCCGCCTTCGCCTTCGCGTCCTTCGCGCGGAAGACCTCGCTGCCCTTCGAGAGCTTGCCCTCCTCGAGGATCTCGATCGCGCCGACGCGGTTCTTCAGGACCTCCTTGTCGTGGTCCGGTTGGCACTGGTCGGAAATCATCTTCGCCACGTCACCGCCGAAATAGTTCTCCGTCCACGACGTATCGACGTGCTTCTTCGCTTGCTCGCTGTAGTGCTGCTCGAGTTGCGCGCGCGTGCTGAGACCGACCGCGTTCGGATTGTCACCGTGCCCCATCAGGATCGAGCTACCGCGCTGTTGGCGAAGACTCGCGTCGACGTTGTACGCCTCGAACGCTTCGTTCTCGTGCCGGATCGCCTGCGCACGCGCGCGGACCTTCTCGTCGGTGGACTCGAGCTCTTCCGTCGTGACCGTCTGGTGCGCGAGCGCGCCTTCGATCAGATCCTGCTTGTTGTCGCTCAGGCCCTTCTGCAGACGCAGCGAACGGTTCTTCGCCTTGTCGCCATCGATCATCGCGAGCAGGCGCTCCTTCGCGACCTCGTTGCTCTTGCCGGTCCACCGCGCCTCGACCATCGAGCGGAACGGGCGATCGGGGTGCATCTTGTCCCACTCCGCAGCCGCCGCTTGGACGTCTGCGCCTGACATCGCCTCGAACTCTTTGAGGACGTTCTCTGGGGCGCGAAGCTCGTTGTTCTTCTGCGCGACCTGGTCGCACGCGTACACCACCGCATTCGTTGGCGCACCCTCGCCGCGCGGCTTGAGCATGTTGCCGAGGCGTTCGGCATTGGCGGTGTCGTTCTTGCCGCCGATCATCGCCTCGAGCTCGGCGCGAATCGCCGGGTTCTTCACGTTCACGAGCAGGCTCGCACGCGTGAACGGATTGTCGAGCTGCATGCGCTCGCCGGGCTCGAGGTCCTTCAGCACGTCGCGCAGGCGATCGGGGTCCGTCTCGTTCTTGAACGCAGCGCGCGCACTCGCGACGGGATCGCCGGCGAGCATCGCCACGGCTTCATCCTCGTTGCCCTTGTGCATGCCGTTGTCGATCGCCTGATACAGGTTCGACTCGCCGTGCGTGTGCTTGCGGATCGCCGCACGAATCATCTCGACTTCGACGGGATTGCGCCCCTGCAGCGCCTTGAAGATCTTCTGCTGATTCGCGTCGCCGTGATCGTGCGCGGTCGTGCCCGACAGGATCGCGATCGCGGCGTCGTTCGCTTCCTTCTCCATCGCCGCCCGCTGCTCGGGCTTCATGGTGCGAATGGCCTCGTTGGCCGTGTCGCGCTTGTCGTCGATGAGCTGCAGCGCCGCGTGCTTGTCGCGGTTCGCGCCGTTGTTGTTCCAGTCGTCGCAGTTCGAGATGAAGTCCTGAAGCGATTGCCCCGTTTGATCGAGGAACTGCTGCTTCACCTTCTGGCGGAGATCCGCGTCGTCGATCGAGTCGAGCGTCTGGATGAACGCCTTGCTCGTCGAGTCGCCCATGTTGCGGCTGTAGGACGAGAGCTGCACGCCGATCGCCGCCGCCCTCGCCGTGTTCGCCATCTTGCGCGCGTTCTCGACCTGCTCCGCTTTCTTCTTCTTCGCTTCCTCGACCCGCTGGATGTCCTGTGACTGAGCGAGCAAGTTCGCGTTGATCGCGAGTGCCTGATCGACGAGCGCTTGCACCGCAGGATCGAGCTTCGGCGTGTTCGGTGCCGCGTGCCCCTTCGCTGCCTTCTTCGCCCGCTTCCGCTTCTTCTTCGGCTTCTTCTTCCTCGTCGTTGCTTCGTTGCTGTCGTGCGCGGCCTGATCGTCATCGACGTACGGCAGCATCGCGCGCGCATCCGGAGCGCCCGTGGCCTTGAGGTGATCGTCGTCGTGATCCGCTACGACATCGGCATCGGGCGCCGGCGCTCGCGGCGCTCGCGGCGTTCGCGGGGCCGTCTTTGCCAGCAGGTGCGGCTCGTCGAGGAGGACGTCGAACGCCGATGCCCCCGGTGCCACGTGGTGCTCTCACGCAAGGCATGCGCCACGCACCTAGCCGTCAAGAACCTGCTCCGAGGTGCTCTGGCCGGACCAGACCTGGATCGGGAGGTGGACCAAACGTGGACCGTCGGTGGACCACGCGTGGACCAGGTCCACCCCGATGGTCCAGGTGGACCTGGTGCGAGTCGATGTGCTTTACTGCCGTCGTTCGAGTTTGAGTCGTCTCGTGGGTCGCGTTCGCGCGAGGGGTTGGAGAGGTCGGCGAGCGACACGTTTCATCGTGTCCGTCGACAAAAGGAGATGCTCATGCTCGTCATTACCGGAGCCACCGGCGCGCTCGGTCGCGCCATCGTTCGCAATCTAATGGGCCGCGTGCCCCCGTCGCAGATCGCCGCGAGTGTTCGCGATCCAGCGAAGGCCCACGACCTCGTCGATGCCGGCGTTCGCGTGCGCCGCGGCGACTTCGCCGAACCATCGACGCTCGCTGCTGCGTTCGAAGGCGCGAGCACCGTACTGATCGTGTCCGTCATGAGTCACGGTGAAGGAGCCGTGCGGCAGCATCGTGCGGCGATCGATGCGGCGCGCGAGGCGGGAGCACAGCGCATCGTGTACACGAGCCAGATGGGCTCGAATCTGTCGTCGCCGTTCTCGCCGATGCCGGATCACGCGAGGACCGAGGAGCTGCTGCGCGAATCGGGTGTGCCGTTCGTGGCGCTGCGAAATGGGTTCTATGCAGCGTCGGCGAAGTCGATGTTCGGCCACGCGATGCAGACCGGCGTGCTCGCTGCGCCGGCGGACGGGCCGATCGCGTGGACTGCGCATCGCGATCTCGCGGAGGCAGCGGCGATCGCGATGACCGATGACGCGTGCGGGCTCGATGGGATCACGCCACCGCTGACCGCGGGCGAGGCGATCGATCTCGAGCGAGTCGCGGCGATCATGTCAAAGGTCGCGGGGCGGACGGTGAAGCGGGTCGTGGTCTCCGACGAGGAGTACGCTGCGGCTCTCGGAGAGCGCGGCATGCCGGAGCACGTCGTGCATCTCTTGGTCGGAATGTTCGCCGCGAGTCGCATCGGACAGTTCGCGATGCTCGATCCGACCCTCGAGCGATTGATCGGTCGACGACCGATGCAGCTCGCGGAGACGCTCGCCGAGCGGTGACGTGGCCTATCGCAGTCGGTGGTTGACGCACGTCACGACCGGCGCGAGCATGAACGAATGGCATCACGGGTGAGTGCGGTGACGAGGATGCTCGTGGTCGGCGTGTGCGCGTGCGGTGATGACGGCGGCGCGGCGACGAAGGATGGCGCCATCGACGATGGAGCACCGGGCGATGCGAGCGGCGGCGATGGCGCGATCGCCGACGCGACGCTCTCGCTGTGCGAGCGCAGTGGACTCTTGTTCTGCGAGGACTTCGAGGCGCTGCCGATCGGCCCGGCGAACAACGCCACGAGTGATGCGTGGGATACGGAGTCGGCGAACGGGCAGCTCTCGATCGACACCACGCACGCGCGTGGACAACGCGCGCTCAAGCTCGCGGTCAACGGCAACGGCCGCGCGCGGTTGACGGTGTCTGGGCTCGCGCCCGTCGACAACAGCTTGTTCGGCGTCGCGCACGTGTGGGTGACCGCGTTTCCAACGGCGCCCGACTACGCGCACTACACGATGGTCGAGTTTGCGGGACAGGGCGGCGGCACGCTGCTTCGTCCGATCGGCGGACAGTACGCGCCCGCGGGTGGAGGGTCGCAACCGGCGGGGAGCTTCTGGGGAGTGGGCAGCGACGGCGGGCCCACCGGCGATTGGACGAACTGGCGGCGGACTGCACCGTCGGTCGGTGGCCAGTGGTCGTGCATGGAGTGGCGGATGAGCGCGGCCAACGGCGAGATCGATGTGTGGATCGATGGCGTCGCGAAGCCCGAGCTCGGCGTGACCAAGACGATGCACGGTGGAACGCAGGTGGACTTCGTGTTCCCCGCGATCGATCGCGCGTGGTTCGGCTGGTGGCTCTATCAGGCCAACCCGACGCCGAGCTCGTACGAGGTGTGGCTCGACGATCTCGCGCTCGCGAGCGAACGTCTCGGTTGCGACTAGGTCAGACTCCTCTACTGGGCAACGATGATGTCGAGCTGCTGGTAGCAGGACTCCATTCCCTCATCCATGCCCGACGCCAGCGCACCGTCGCGATCTGCTTTGGAGTTGTACGTCTGCGTGATGCGCATCTGCGTGACGCCGCCCTCCTCGTTGAACTCGTGCGCTTCGACGAGGAAGCAAACCACGGTGCCGTCGGGGGTCTTCATGGTCTCGGTGTGGACCATGCGTTCGTGCGGAGAGAACTCGGTCCACTCGCCGTGCAGCGTCATCACCGGATCGGCGTCCGCGCTCTTCCACGCGAGCTCGAGCTTTCCGCCGAGGCGCGCCTCGACGTTGCACACGTTCAACGTCCATCCCGGCGGTGGAAGCATCCAGCGCTTCATCTTGTCGGGAGTCGTCATCGCGTCCCACACGAGGCGGCGCGGTGCCTTGAACGAGCGAGCGAGGACGATGGTGGTATCGGTGGGCGTGCTGATCTGGAGACTCATGGCGCGATCCTTTGCTGAGAAGTCATTAGCGGCGACGAGAACGCGATCGCTCCTCGTCCATCATTTCATCGAGAACGGTATCGAGCACCTGGAAGCGTGCTTCCCAGTGCTCGCGGAATGACTCGGTCCACAGCGTGGCTTCCTTGAGCGGCTCCGGAAGCAGCCGACAGAGATGCTCGCGTCCGACGATGCGCCGGCGCACGAGCTTTGCTCCCTCCAGCACACGCACGTGCTTGGTGGCGGCGGGGAACGTCATCTTGAGCGGGGACGCGAGCTCGCTGAGGTTGCGCTCGCCGGCGCTGAGCTGACGAACGATCGCCCGCCGCGCGGGGTGAGCCAGCGCGTGGAAGACGAGGTCGAGACGCGGCGAGCGGTCACCTGAAACCATATGGTTTAGTATACCAGTTGGTTTCATATGTCAACGAACGCAAACGCGGCCCGGGACGTCCGGTCCCGAGCCGCGCGGTGAGCACGAAGCGAGCGAGGCTTCGTGGATGCTAGAGATTGCGCGTCAGAGGCCGAGGCCGCCAGGGTTGTCGGTGCACTGGAACAACCCCGCGTTCTTCGCTGGGTAGCGATACATGCCCGTGAAGCACATCTCCTGGTTCGTACTGTCGCCGAAGATCACCGCGCCGTTCCCGACGGGATTGACCCACGTGCACGTCACTCTGATCTTATCGCCCGGTTGGACCTGAATCTCGGGATCCATCTTCCAGTACGTTTGCTCCTCGAACGAGTACGGCTTGTCGTGCAAGACCATCGGCTCAGCCGCGCCACGAAGGATCTCGAACTTCGACTTCGTTGCGAGGACGTGCATGTGTGGCCACAACGCGAACAACGTGAACGCGTCATTCGCTGTGCTTCCCACCGTGCAGCCACCATCTGCCTTGCTTTCCATGCCACTTGGGGGAATCGAGAACAGGAACGTTCCAGCGAACACCATCTCGGCGAGCGTGGGCGTCGGAGTCGATTGGGACTTCACCCAGATGCCGGACTCGCCCGAGAGAGGCTCGTCGCTCGCGTTGAACAGGTGGAGGTTGAGATGGATCTGCGTGCCTGCGGGAATCTTCACGCTCACGTCGGGTGGGAAGTCGAGCGGTGACGTGCCGACCCCCGACGCGTAGAGCATCACCATTCCGAGCGAGCCCACTCCGCAGTTTTGCTCGCCATCAGGACCAGCGACATTCCCGCTCGCGATCGAGAGGACGGTGTGATGTGTGCCGAGCGGCGCTTGCGCGATGATGTTCGTCAGGAACGTGTCCTCCGTCAGCGTCACGCGCACGCAGCGATAGGTGTCCGCCGAGCCGGGAGGAATGCTCCACGTTCGACCGATCAGCTTCTTGAACCCCTCGGGTGGCACGAACTCACCGCCAGAGCCGGAGCCGGAGCCAGCGTCGCTTCCTCCGCTTCCTCCATCCACGTCGGTGTTTCCGGTGCCGTCCGACCCGCACGCCGCCACCGCCATCAATAGACCACAGGCGATCGCCGTCCTCATCATGCGGGCATCATCGGCGATCTTCTGGGTAGGGTCGAGAGCTGGTTCTCGTCGCGGTACTCGCATTTGCCGTAGGCCGTCCAAATGGCCAACCGGTTGCCCGTGACGGGCGCCACGGCGCGAAGGCCTCGGCGCCGATGTACGATGACTCGCATGGGAGCCAACGTCGCGACGCTATTGGTCGCGTGTCAGGACCGGAAGGGGATCGTGGCCTCGTTGGCTCAGGTGCTGTACGGGCACGGCGCCAACATCCTCGACTCCGACCAGCACTCGGATCCGATCGCCGGGATGTTCTTTCAGCGGCTGCGGTTCGACATGTCGACGCTGACGACCGATCGCGTGTCGCTCGAGAACGGCATCAAGGAAGTGAGCGAGCGGCTGAAGATGGACTGGCGGCTCTCGTATGGAGCGAAGGTGCGCAAGGTGGCGCTGTGGGTCAGCAAGCTCGAGCACTGCTTGTATGACCTGCTCATTCGACATCGCGCGGGCGAGCTCGCGTGCGAGATGGCGATGGTGGTGTCGAATCATCCGGATGCCGAGGGGATCGCGAAGCACTTCGGCGTTCCGTTTCATTGCGTGCCGCTGACGGCGGAGACCAAGGGCGCGGCGGAAGCGAGGGCGACCCAGATCATGGCCGAGGCGGGCATCGATCTGATCGTGCTCGCGCGGTACATGCAGATTCTGTCGCCGGCGTTCGTGGCGAGATGGGAATCGAAGATCATCAATATTCATCACTCGTTCTTGCCCGCGTTTGTCGGCGCGAATCCGTATCGACAGGCGTACGAGAAGGGCGTGAAGCTCATCGGCGCCACGAGTCACTACGTGACGGCGGAGCTGGATCAGGGGCCGATCATCGAGCAGGCGGTGGCGAGGGCGTCGCATCGAGATTCTGTCGAGGATCTGGTGCGCAAGGGGCGCGATTTGGAGAAGCGCGTGTTGGCGCAGGCGCTGCGCGCGCACCTCGATGATCGGATTCTGGTGTACGCGGGAAAGACCGTGGTGTTCGACTGATGTCGTCGATTCGTGTGGATGCATGGGTGGGAACGCGCGTCGAGATCGAGCGGCGCTTGATCTGTGCGATGCAGGGGCAGTTCCCGGTGATCGCGCGGGGAGTGGGCGGCGAGGTGGCGGCCGTGTTTCGCGTGGGTGCGGCGCACTACGGGCTGCAAGGGACGCTCGCGACGTCGGTGTCGACAGATGGTGGGCGCACGTGGAGCGGGCCGATCGAGGTGGCGCCGCGCGGAGAGGACGTGCGAAATCCGGCGTTCGCGATCGCGAGTGATGGACGGTGGGTGCTCGCGTATTGGCAGGCGGGCATGTACTGCTATCCGGCGGACAAGAGTGGCGAGCGGACGTGGCGCTCGCCGCGCGATGGTGGCGAGGCGGCGGACATGTTCGTTGTGACGAGCGACGATCGCGGACGGACCTGGAGCGCGCCGTTCGCGTATCGGAGCGAGAAGCTCGCGTGGGTGAGTCCGTTCGGGCGCATCGTGACGCTGGGGAGCGGGACGATGATGATGTCGGCGTACGGTGGACCGCGCGGGGGTGCGCCCGGGCGCGTGGATGCGATCGTGGTGCGGAGTCGCGACGGCGGGAAGACGGGGGGCGGCGCGACGAC
>JAEYYV010000305.1 GCA_023428295.1 Pseudomonadota bacterium | reverse complement strand
TGGTGCGGGTGGTTCGGGCGCGGCGGGCTCGGCCGGTGGTGGCGGCGGGGTGACGGTGACGTGAGGTTGACGCTCGAAGGTGTCGAGGTCGTTTGGTGGTGGCGCAGTACGCGCGCGATCGGCGGCGCACGCAGCGGTTGTAACGAGCACCCAAGCCCAGCGACGAAGCACGCCTCAGTTTGTCAGAGCCGGGGCACGTTGGCGAATCGCTTGCGGTACCGTGAACGCGATGAACGTACGGCAGTTGGGGGACCGCGCTCATGCGCTGATTCGTGAGGGAAAGTACGTCCAGGCGATCGCGATCTTCGACGAGATCGTCGAGCGCGCGGACCTCCCGCTCGAGGCGTACTGCAACGCGCTGTGGGTCGTGCAGCACGACAACACGAAGCTGCCGATCGATGCGGCGCGCTCGCGCAAGTACCTCGCGACGTGCGTGCCGTTCGGAGCGTCGAACCCGCCGATCCACTTGAACGCGGCAGGTGTGTGCGCGGAGCTCGGCGAGATCGAGGAGGCGATCACGAACCTCGTGCTCGCGAAGCGCGGTGGTGTGGACCTCACGCCGTACTTCGACGAGCCGCTGTTCGCGCCGCTCAGGGCGCACGCGCGGTGGAGCGAGGTGACGGGCGAGTCGAGTGTGCGTCGACCGACGCACCTGGAGGCAGCGGAGGCGGCGATCTCGCGGGGCGAGTACGCGTATGCGGTGACACCGCTCGTGCTCGCGTGGCAGAGGACGCGGTCGCCGCGCGTGGCGGAGCTGCTCGATCGAGTGGACGTCGCGTGCGAGCGGCGCGTCGGGTATCGCGCGGAGTGGATCGAGACGGGGCTCGCGGAGGGCTCGCTGGCGCTCGTCGACGAGCTCGGCATGCAGGGGCGCGTGCTTCGCGACGGCAAGGGCGGCTACGGCGAGAAGCGCGGCATCTGGCTCGTCGAGGATTGCGACGATCCGCGGTTCGCGACGGGCCTCTTGCGCGTGATGGCGGGTGGGCCGCCGTTGCCCGAGCGCAAGAAGATCGAGGAGGCGTGGGCGCTGATGTGGTCCACGCTCGTCGCGCTCGGCGATCAACGCGTCGTCGCGACGGTGACCTCGCTCGGTGCGCAGATGCTAGCTGGCGATTCGCCGATGACGAAGCGGCTGCGCGAGGGGCTCGCGATCTCGGTGGAGGAGCTGCGCGAGCAGCGCGTGGCGCCATTGTCCGACGAGGACTCGCGCGTGTGCGAGCGTCTCGAGGCAGCGCTCGCGACGTTCGCGGTGCCTTCGTTCGACGTGCGGGGGGCAACGGTCGATGCGCCGGAGCGTCCGCGCTCGGAGCATCCACTCGAGGAAGCGCGCGCGGCGCTGGAGCGCGGTGCGCTCGACGAGGCGATGGCGTTGCTCGTGGAGGCGTGGCAGGGCGTGAGGGCGCCGCGGATCGCGAACCTCGTCGACGCGCTGGATGCGCGAATGGGACGCGCGCCGCTGATCGACGAGTGGGACGAAGACGCGAACGTCGATGCGGAGCGCCTGTGGAAGCTGCGCGGCACGGACGATCCTCGCGTGGCGACGCTTCTGTGCCGCATGTTCACGAGTGCGCCGCATATCGCGCCGCGCGAGCACGACAATGGCGTCGAGGCGTTCTGGGTGTCCGTGCTCGACGCGCTGGGTGACCTGCGCGATCGGCGTGCGATCGGCCCGATGGAGGAGCTCGCGAAGAGGGCGCCGGGCCTCTGCGCGACCGTGGATCGCGAGGCGCAAGCGAACATGTACGAGCAGTCGCCGCTCGGCGGGTTTCTCCAGTACCAGATGGGGCTCGTCATCGAGAAGCTCCGCGGTACCGCGACGGCGACGCTGTCGGCCGAGGAGAGCACCGCGTGCGAAGCGCTCGAACGCATGCTCGAAGCCGAGCTCCAGAGCGCGGCCGCTGCCGAGGAGAGAGCGCGCGAGCGCGCGGCGATGCGGCCCTCGCTGTGGGGCGCGATCGCGGCGGCGCCAGACGACGACGAGCCTCGCCGCGCGTTCGCCGCGTTCCTGCGCCAGTCGGACGATGTGCTCGACCACAGTCATGCCGCGCTGCTGCTCGGCGACGGCAGCGAGACGGTCACGGAGCTCCTCGACGATCACATTCTCGGAGAGCTCGCGCCGTTCGTGCGCGTCACGCGATGGGACCGCGGCGTGCCGGTCGCCGTGGCGGTGGAGGCCGACTCGGAGATGGAGGGCGTGGTCGGGCACATCGCGTGGTCGACCGTCGTCGAGCTGACCGTGCACTCGTGGAGCATGTACGAGCGCCAGATGTGCAAGGTCTTCACGCATCCCGTGATGGCGTCACTGCGCTCGATCGCGGGCATCAGCGCGTCGGGGCTCGTGACGCTCACGCGCGCGCGAACGCTGCCGCTGGTCCACGTCGGGATCGATCTGCAGAACCAAGGCAAGCATCATTGGAGCGGCAACCATCGCGAGGCGCTCGATCGCCTGCCGGCGCTGCGCTCGCTCGAGCTGATCTTGTATCCGCACGACCTGAAGCTCGAGATCGCGCCGCTGCTCGCGTGGCCGGTGATCGCCAAGCTCGATCACCTCGCGTTCGCGATTCGCCTCCAGCCGTACTCGTTCCTGACGGCGTGGATCGACGTGCGCGAGCAGCTCGAAGCATCGCCGCTGCGCGAGCTCCACGTGTGCTGGCAGGGCTATCGCGCTCGCTTCGGGCGCGACGCACGCGGAGGGTTCGGTGCGCTCGTCATCGAGCACTCGCACGCGAAGACGTATCGGATGGGCGACGTCATGCGCCTGTTGTGGGTCGTCCCCGCGGCGTCGCTCTCCTCGTTCACGCTCGTCGATGAAGGCCTCCATCCGACCGAGCGAGAGGTGGGCGAGCTGAAGCGTGCGTTGGCGCGATTTCCCAACCTAGCGAACGTCACGCTCCCACCGGTGCGCGATGTGAGCGAGAGAGTCCGCGAGCTCGCCACGATCGTGACGTCGGGCGAGCGCTACCACGTCGAGAATGCTGCGATGGAGCTACGCGAGCTCCGCGCGGTCGAAGCGAGTGATGCGCTCGCGCGCTGCCTCGTGGAGAACGAGGACGATGACGCGCGTCTCAACGCCGTCTTCGCGTTTGCGGCGATGCCCGACGTGGCGCCGGTCCCGGCGCTCCTGCGTGCGGTGAAGCGACACACGGAGCGGAGCGGTTGCTTCGCGGGAGTCCTGCTCGGGTATCTCCGCGTTCGCGAGGCGTTCGACGACATGGTCGCGCTGCTCGCGCACGACGAGGTGGAGGTCACCATCGAGGGGCTCATGATGCTCGGCGCGCCCGAGGCGGCGGCCCACCTCGGGCCATTGATCGTGCCCGAGTCGCGGCAGCAGACCCGATACGCGGCGCTCGACGCGCTCGGTGTCCTCGACGCGCGCGAGGAGGCGCCGAAGGTGCGCGCATACTTGGGCGGCGAGGACCTCTACAGCAGGCGCCACGCGATCACCGCGCTCGGGCTCATCGGCGACGCGAGCGACCTCGCCGCGATCGAAGCAGCACCTCGCCATGGCGAGCAGGTTCCGCGACGCGCGCTCGCGAACGCGATGCTCGGCGGGGACACGAAGGGCCTCGTCGAGACCTTGCACGACTGGGAGATTCGTCCGATTCGCGATCAAGCGGTGGTCGGCGTCTCGCTCGAGCGGCTACGCGAGCGGATCACGCCGTCCGACGAGCTGAGGCGCGCGGTCACGAAGCTCGCCGGCTCGATCATCGACGAGGAGCGCGCGCGCATCGCGGACGCGACGAGGGGTTCGTGGTTGCATCACTACGTGCTCGCCACGTTCGAGCGCGTGCTCGCCAAGTACGACTAGAACGACACTAGAACGACACTAGAACGACACTTTGCGATCGGCGCGCTCGAGGATCGCCTGGTGCGACGTCGACCACGGAGATGCCGCGTCGACCTCGATCCGCGGAGCCGACGCGTCGAGCACCACCACGACCTCGGCGTGCGGCAGGTTGCTCTGCCCACGGTTCCACAGCTCCCACAGCATTCGCTGGACGGCGCCGAGCTCCTCGGCGCAGTCGCACTCGCGATACGCGGCGGCGATTCCCGACGCGAGGATCTCCGCGCGATTCCCGGTCTCGCCCGCGCGCTCGTTGAGGGAGTCGAGTAGCGCGCGTCCAGTCGGACAGCGATCGAACACGCGCTTTCGGTTGGGATCCTTCGCGCGCTGCATCGCTGCTTCGAGGTCGGGCGCCGGTTGCGATGGGTCATAGACGCGCCGCAACGGACCCATGTCGGCATCCAGCCACGAGGGTGCAGGGTCGGCGAGCTTGGTGGTTCCCTGAAACACGAAGCGAAGCTTCGAGAAGCGCGCGGTGGTGGCAGCGCGTCCGATCGCGGCGATCGTGGACCACGGCACCTTCTCGTCGACGACGACCGCGAGCGAGAGCTCTTTGTTGTCGCGGGCGAGCAGCTCGCGCGTGACCTCGAGCCGCTCGAGGATCATCTCGGGCATCAGGTTCGCGTGCGCTCCGAGGAGCATGCCTTGATACGACACGTCGCTCGCGCCTGCGGTGATGAACGGCGCGGGCTCGAGTGTTCTCGGCGCGACCGACGAGACGCGCACCGGCGTGACGTCGCGCTGGTCCTGATACACGGCACCGCCCTCCGCGACGAGCGTGCTGACCCACGCCTGCAGCTGCTTCGCGTTCTGTTCGCACGTTCCGGCCGGCGTGGAGCTCCCGCATGCTGCGAGAAGAGCGATCGCGAGACAGCGCATCGCTCGATAGTGCATCACTCGCTTCGGATCGGCCAGACGCGCCACGCGACACCGCCGTCCGGATCGCGCACGACCACGGCGAGCTCGCCTTCGCGTGGGTCTTCGTCCATGACGCGCAGGAAGGAGCGCGCGACGTCGTCTTGAAACAGCGTGCCGCACGAGGAGAGCCAGTTCACGCGCCAGCCGTCGGCGACGTTCGTCGAGAAGTACGTGTCGCCGATCGTGGGGACCACGATCTCGGGCGCGAGTCCGGCGCGCGGACCCTCGGTGGCGACGTCCGGCATGATCGCGTCGTTCATCGCGGCGACGGGAGGTGCCGGGTTGTGTAGCGCCACGCCGAGCCACACGCGCTTCTTGGCGATCATCGGTTCGCCGCTCGGGCGCGCGAACGCGGCGTACACATCGAGGGGCACGGGCGCATCGGCGGCGAGGCCGAGCTCCTCGCGCGCGAGGGCGAGCGTGGCCTCCGACGGACCGTACGCGTACCAGCGGCCACCGTCGGTGTAGATCGCGCCTTCGAGCGAGGGCGCGGTGGTGACGCCCGCTGCTTCGAGGGGTTCTTCGATGGTGACCGGTGCGCCTTCGTGGGCGACGAGCGCGTCGATCAGCGCGGACTCGCCAGGTGCGAGGCCCGGTCGCGACAGGCGCATGGCGACGATGTGATCGTGATCGAGGGTCCACTTGGGATCGATCGCGTCGATGCAACCGGTGGCGAGCATGGCGATCACGAGCACAGCGCGCATCTAGAACTCTCCTCGAAGACCAGCGGTGGGCAGGATCGGCAGCGTGCGGAACGCAGCGCGCTGCGTGTAGTCGAAGCCGTAGAGGTAACCGACGACGGAGTCGTTCAGATAGACGTTCTGGACGTCGATGAACTTGCTCATCTTGACCGGGCCCCAGTTCCAGTAGCGATCGATCCGCAGATCGAGCTGATGGTGAAACGGCGCGCGGACCGAGTTCACGTCGCCGAACAGTGGCTGATAGTTGTTGGAGTCGCTGTCGAAGATCGCGTTCTCGACGGGCGTCGACGGGAGGCCCGAGTGAATGCGGAAGCGCGCGCCGAACTGCCACGAGCGCCAGCGATACGAGCCAGCGACGGTGGCGGAGTGCGGCTGGTCGTAATCGAACAGGCGCGGATCGGTTCCGGGCGCGTCGACGCGCGTGGAGTGCGAGTACGCGTACGACAGCCAGCCGAACCACTTCCCGCGCTGGAGGGTGCCGAGCACCTCGGCGCCGTACGTGGTGCCGCGTCCCGTGTTAGCGAGCGCGCCGGTCATGGAGTCGCGCGCGATGAGCTGCGTGCGATCCGAGTAGTAGAGCGAGGTCTGCAGGCGAACGCCCTCCGCGGGGTCGAGCTGCAAGCTGCCGACGAGCTGCGACGAGCGCTCCGCCTTCAGCGAGTCGTCGAGGAGCTCGGTCTGGTGCTCGGGCGGACGCGTGTACGCACCGGCGGCCACGCGTGCGGTCAGCATCTTGGTCAGCTTCATCTGCAGCTCGCCGCGCGGCTGGAACGCGGAGTCGCGATTGCGGCGGAACGAGTCCGCACGCATGCCGGCGGTCAGACGCACGCGCGGGTCGAGGTTCGCGGACACGGAGCTCCACGCAGCGAGCGACGGCGAGCGCACGATGCCGGTGAACCGCGTCGACGTGTCCATCGGATCGTCGATGGTGGGCGAACCTTCGCGCGCTTCTTGCCCCATCGCGATGTCGAGCGTGTGTCGCGCCATCTGCGCTTCGGCGCCGCCGCGTACGGCGACGTCGGTGAGGCCGCTCCACGTGTCGGCGGTGCGCAACACCTCGGCGCGCGCGGTCACCGTCGGTGATTGCACGTTGTAGTGCTGCGCGACGCCGCGCTCCATCACGTGCTCTTGCGCGATGCCGCTCAGCGCGAGGTTCGCGGTCCACGGTCCGTCGTGATAGCGCGCAGCGGTGGTCAGACGAAGGAATCGCGTGCGATCGAGGAAGCGCTTGTCCGCGTTCTTGTCGCGCGACGCGTAGAGCTCCATCGAGTCATCGGAGCCGAGGCTCGACACGCGCAGCGTCCACTTCTGCGAGAGCGCGTAGTCGAGCCGCACTTGCTCGTCGTAGAAGCGCGGCACCGTGGTGAGCGCGAGATCCACATCGTCGGGCAAGAGGGCAGGAAGCAGAAAATCGATCACCGAGCGGCGCGCCGCGATCGTGTAGCGAAACCGACCCTCGGTCCCTTGCGCGAGCAAGCTCGCATCGTTTCCGGACAGCTCCGCTTGCTGCCCCGTGGCGCCGCCGGCGCGCGTGGTGAGGTTCACGATGCCCGACGCTGCACGGCCGTACGCCACGTCGAATCCGCCGGGGATGTACTCGAGCGTGTCGATCGACTCCGCGGGCACGATGCTCTTGAAACCGATCGAGTGATACAGCGACGGGATCTCGAAGTCGTCGACGAGGATCTTCGAGTCCTGCGGGCTCGATCCGCGGATGACCACGCCCGATGCGCCGAGCGGAAGCGGATAGCTCGCCACGCCGGGCATCGCCTGAAGCGAGCGCATGATGTCGTTGCCGGTGCCCGGGATCCGCTGGATCTGCTCGCGCGTCACGCGTGCGGCACCCGGCGCTGCGACGGGCGCTTCGCTCTGCACTTCGATCGTCTCGGTCGATTGCGCCTCGGAGAGCACCACGATGTCGTCCATCGCATCGCTCGCGGTACCGAGCCCCGCGCCGTAGCCGTCCCTCAGGACGAGCAGATCAGCGCCCGCGACGCACGCGAGCGAGTACTCGCCCCTCGCGTTCGTCGTGGTGTTGATCTCGCCGCACGAGACGGTCGCACCGCGCACCGGTGTACCGAGCGCATCGGTCACACGACCGTGAACGAGCGGATCGGCGGCCACAGTGTTCGCTGCGAGCAGCGCGAATACGCACACTGGCCGTCTCACCCGGTCGCCATTGTTCGTGCGACGCGGCGCGCGAGCAAGCAGCTTTCTCGTCGGTGAGGCGCGTCTCTACACGCGCGAGAATCTCGTCCGATTCTTACTGACGAAGACGATCACTCGGCGCGGATCGGCCAGACCTTCCACGCGACGCCACCGAACGCGGAGCGGACAACAACGGCGAGGTCACCCTCGGTCATGTCTTCCTCCTCGACGCGGATGTACGCCTGCGGGAGATCGAAGTCGTGCATGGTGCCGCACGAGGTCAGCCAGTTGACGATGTCGTTGTCGCCGGCCGCCACCGACAGCGGTACGTCGACGAGCTTGCCGATCACGAGCTCGCTCGTCGCCCCCGCGTCCACGCCGTTCACCGTCATGGCGTCGAGCACGGGGTTCTCCGCGCTGACGCCGAGATACACGGTCTTGAGCGCGGTGAACGGGTCGCCGTTCTGGTCCATGGGGAACGCGGTCGCGGGCCACGCGACGCCCACCACGAGCGGCACCGGCTTGTCCGCCTCGAGGCCGAGCTCGCCACGTACCTCTGCGAGTGTTCCGTCGTCGGGCGCAGTGACGATCCACTGCCCGCCATCGAAGCGCAGTGAGGTCGCGAGGCGCTCGGGCGAGATCACCATCGCGCCGGGAGGCGCTTCTTCAGACGTGCCCACGCCTTTGCGCGCGAGGAGCGCATCGATCTGCGCTTCTTCGCCGGGGAGAAGGCCGGGCTTGGATGCGCGCACGGCGACGATGCGATCGTGATCGAGGAGCCACGGCTCGTCGATGTCGATGTTGCAGGCGCTCGCGAGCGCGGCGAGGACAGCGAGATAAGTGAGGTTCTGCATCAGAAGATTCCTCGGAGTCCGATCGACGGAATGATCGGGATCGAGGTGAACGCGGCGCGCTGCGAATAGTCGTAGCTGTAGAAGTACGTGACGATGCTCTCGTTCATATAGACGTTCTGCACGTCGAGGAACGCGGTCAAGTCGATCGGCCCCCACTTCCAGTTGTAGTCCACGCGCACGTCGAGCTGGTGGTGCATGGGCGCACGGCCCGAGTTGATGTCGTCGTTGACCGGAAGGTAGATGTTGCGATCACTGTCGAACACGCCGGCGAGCACCGGCGTGAACGGCAGGCCCGAGTAGAGCTGCCAGCGCGCACCGAGGATCCAGTTGCCGATCTTGTAGCTGCCTGCCGCGTTCATGCTGTGCGGCTGATCGAAATCGAAGAGCCGCTCGTCGAGGCCCGGCGCGTCGACACGCGTGGACTTGGAGTACGAGTAGCTGAGCCAACCGAACCACGCGCCCTTGCGGTACGTGCCGAGGAGCTCGCCGCCATACGTCTTGCCGCGACCCGTGTTGGTCAGGTTGCCCATCGCATCGGCGCGGAGCAGCGCGGTGCGATCGTTGTAGTAGGTGGACGCCTGCACGCGGATGCCCTCTTCGGGTTCCCACTGGAGGCCGAGAATCGTCTGCTGGCTGCGCTCGCTCTTCGCCGTCTTCGAGAGCACCTCGGCTTGGAACTCGGGCGGACGACGGAACGAGCCGGCGGACAGACGGAGCTTCCACTCGCCGTCCTCGGTCAGCTTCACCTGCGCCTCGCCGCGAGGGGACAGCGCGAACTCTTCGGCGCGACCGAACACCTCGGCGCGCACGCCACCGCTGATGCGAACACGCGGATGGAAGTCGGCGGCGAGAGCGGTCCACGCACCGAAGTCCGGAAGCCACACGCTCGTGTTGACCCGCGTGGTCACGTCGCGCGGATCGAACATCATCGTGTTGCCCTCACCCTCGCGCGGTTCACGAGGAAGTGCGAGCTCCGCGCTGCTCCTCGCGATCGGAGCCTCGGCACCGAAGCGCCACTCGACGTTCTTGAGACCGATCGCCTCGGCCTCGTTGCGGGCGACCTCGAACCGCGGGGTCACCGTCGGCTGCGACGTGCGGATGTACTGGTACTGCCCGAGCTCGAGGATGAACTGCGGCAAGAGCGTGGACAGCGCGATGTTCGCCGTCCACGGGCCGTCCTTCATGCGCAACGCGGCGGTGGCGCGAAGGAAGCGCGTGCGGTTGTAGAAGCGCTTGCTCTCTGCATCTTCCTGCTTGCTGCCGATGAGCTCGAACGTGTCGTCGGTGCCGACGAGCGAGAGCGTCCCGCGCCACTTCTCGGACAGCTCGCGATCGAGGCGGAGCTGACCATCCCAGTAGCGCGGCACCGTGGTGAGCGAGAGATCGACGCTGTCCGGAATCACCGACGGCAACACGAAGTCGATCGTCGAGCGGCGGAGCGCGAACATGTACGTCGACTTCTTGTCGATGGGACCCTGCGCGAGGAGGCCACCGTCGATCACGCTGAGCTCGGCCTGCGTCGATCGCTTCTCCGATCCCGCGCGCGTCTTCAGCAGCACGATGCCGCTCGACGCGCGTCCGTACGCGACATCGAAGCCGCCGGGAACGAAGTCGAGCGTCTCGATCGTCTCCGCGGGCACGATCGCTCGGAAGCCGATGTTGTGATAGAGGACCGGCACGTCGAACCCGTCGACGAAGACCTTGGAGTCCTGCGGGCTCGAGCCGCGCACGACGACGCCCGAGTAGCCGAGCGGGACCTGCAGGTTCACCACGCCGGGCATGACGGTCAGCGCGCGAACGACATCGCCGCCCGTGCCGGGAACGCGTTGCAGCTCTTCGCGATCGAGCTGCGCCGCGCCCGGTGCAGCAGCCGGTGCTTCACTCTCGACCGAGATGGTCTCGCCGAGCTGCTGCTCGGTGAGGAGCACGACGTCATCGAGTGCGCGGCCGGTCACGGTGGCGATGCCGATGCCGAACGCCTTCGACTCCACGACGAGCGTCGAGCCCATCGGTGCGCGCACCGTGAAGCGGCCGAGTCGATCGGACCTGGCGAGCGGCTCGGTGCCGCCTTCGAGCGTGATCGTGGCGCCGCGCACGGGCTTGCCGAGGACATCGATCACACGACCGACGACGACGATCTCTTCGCCGGCGGGAGGCTCGTTGGAGGGCGGCGCGTCGGTTGGCGGCGTTTCGGGCGCCGGTGCAGGCGTCGGTGTTGGTGCGCCGGGCTCCTCGGGAGGTGGTTCTTGGGCGTGGGTGACACTGGCGCCCAAGGCCACCACCAACAACGCACGCTTCAACTGCCGCATGGTCGTCGGCAGGTTAGCAACCAACGTGCCTCGTTCACGCCTCTCTCCCCACGAAGTTAGGAACGATTCGTTGCTAGGAGATCCGACAGTTGTCGGTTCAGCGGACCGCATGGCCGCGCCTGGATGTCACCGAGCACCGAAAAGTTGCGTCGCGCGCGCATGCGACGGGACAATTTTTTCATGCGGGGACTCGTGTGGATCGTGGTCGGGCTCTCGGCCTGCTTCGAAACGCCGCAGGAAGTGCTCGACGACGTGGTCTGCGAGCATGTGTGCAGCTGCTTCCCGATCGTCGATTGCGAGGCCACCTGTCTCGCGCTCTTCGCACCGGTGAGCCAGGAGTGCTTCGACGTCGTCTCTGCGAATGCGCAGAGCTGCGTGCTCGTCGCCCAGACACTCCAGACCGGCGGCGTCTGCCGATCCGCCATTCCCGGTCCCGAACCCGAACCCGAATGAGGAGACTCGAGATGACAAAGATGACGTGGGCCTTTCTCCTCGGCGCGGCGACGAGCGCGACCGCGCTTGCACAAGCGCCCGTCGGTGACGACGAGCCGCCGCCGAGTGCATGGGGGCCGGAGCCAACGCCCGAGCCAGCTGCGCCCGCAGTACCACCGCAACCGCCACAGCCGCCGCCGGTCGAAGTGAGAGCGCCGGAGTCCACGGGACGTCCCGCCGGCTTGGCGATCGGCATCGGTGCGGGCTACTCGCTGCCGACGAGCGTTCAAACGCCGAACACGACGAGCGCGCGCGTTCGCTTCGCGTCGGGGCTCACGCTCGAGCCGCGGCTCGTCGTGCAGAACACGTCGACCACCGTCGAGACCGATATCTCCGAGACGAGCACCGCGCAGCGCGCGTTCTCGATCGCGAGCCTCGTTCGCGTGCCGCTAGTGCAACGCGGAAAGTTCGACCTGCTCCTCCTCGGTGCAGCGGGCGTCGGCATTCAGACGACGGATCCCGACGGTCCCGACAACAACACGAACGCGACGACGTTCGCCGTTGGCTGGGGCGCGGCCATCGATTGGTGGATCTCCGAGCACTGGAACGTGTCGTTCTCGGCGACGAACCCGCTGTTCAGCTTGCGCAAGCAAACGGAAGAGATGCCCGCGCCCGACGGAGATCGCAGCACGACGACGACGACGATCGGCGCGGTGTGGGATCCGACGATCTCCGTGATGATTCACATCTTCAACTGAGGCGGCATATAACCGCTCGGTGAGCTCCGAGCAGATCGCTACCGCTGTCGTCGCGCACTATCGCGACGTGAAGCGCGATCTGCCATGGCGGCGCACGCGCGATCCGTACGCGATCTGGGTCAGCGAGATCATGCTGCAGCAGACGCGCGTCGCGACGGTGATCCCGTACTGGGAGCGCTGGATGACCAAGTTCCCGACGGTGAGCTCGCTCGCGACCGCGCAGCTCGACGACGTGCTCGCTGCGTGGGCTGGCCTCGGCTACTACTCGCGCGCGCGCAATCTGCAGAAGGGCGCGCAAGCGGTCAACGCGAAGTTCGCGGGCGCTCTCCCGCGGCGCGCCGCCGAGCTGCGCGAAGTGCCGGGCATCGGCCCGTACACCGCAGGCGCGATCGCGAGCATCGCGTTTGGCGAGCGCGCGCCGCTCGTCGACGGAAACGTGGCGCGCGTGCTGTCTCGCGTGTTCGGCATCACCGACGACATCAAGTCCACCGCCGGCACGAAAGCGCTGTGGTCCCGCGCCGGCGAGCTGATGACCGCGCTGCCCGATACGCTCGCGCCAGGCGATCTCAACCAGGGGCTCATGGAGCTCGGCGCGACGATCTGCTCGCCGACGGATCCGCGTTGCCTCGTGTGTCCGCTCTCGCGCCTGTGTGTTGCCGCGCGTGAAGGACGTCAGTCCGAGCTCCCCGTCGTGCCTGCGCGCAAGAAGGAGAGCGAGCTGCCGATCCTCGCGCGCACGCTCGTGTGGATCTGCGAGGGCGACGAGATCCTCCTCGCGCGACGGCGTCCGGACGGCCTCTTCGGTGGCCTGTGGGAGCTACCGCCGCTCGAGCTCGCCGACGCGCTCGGCGTCACGATCGATCGCACGCCCGTCGCGCATCACGTCCAGACGCTGTCGCATCGACGGTTGCGCGTCACCGTGATCCGCGGAGCGATGCCGCGAGCGCTTGTTGCGCCGCCCGATCCGGGCTACGACGCCCTCGATCGCGTACGGATCTCCGACGCGGCAAAGCTCGGGGTGGCCGCGGCCACCACGGCAATCCTGACGACGTACACGGACACTCCATGGACCTCGATCCCAAGGCACTCGCGCTCTTCCAAGAAGGCTACGACAAGATCATCGAGGCGATCGGTGTCCTCGGCTTCGACACCAAAGACGAAAACTTCGTCGGCACCGCGGCGCGTGCGGCGAAGGGTCTCCACGAGCTGATCCACGATCAGAAGCAGGTGCGCGTCGAGGTCGATGCGCTCCTCGCGAAGACGTTCCCGGCCAAGTACACCGAGATGGTCATCTCGAAGCACAACACGTGCTTCGGCGTGTGCCCGCACCACCTGTTGCCGGTCATCTATCGCATCTCGATGGCGTACATCCCCACCGAGAAAGTGCTCGGTCTGTCCAAGCTCTCGCGCCTCGCTCGCTTGATCGCGCGCGGCCCGCGTCTGCAAGAGGACCTCACACACGAGCTCGCGGACATCCTCCACGAGCACCTCGCGAGCCAAGGCAGCGCGGTCTACATCGAAGGTCTGCACATGTGCATGGCCGCGCGCGGCGTCGGCGCGCACGAAGCGCGTCTCGTGACGAGCGGTGTCCGCGGCGTGTTCCTCGAGCTCGCGACGCGCGAGGAGTTCATCAAGCTCGTCGTCGCGCCGCCCACCACGCTCGTGTGACGCGCGCGCTCCTCCACGGCTTCCTCGGCGATCCGTGCGTGTGGGACGGCATCACCACGGGCCGAGCGATCGCACTGCCGGGGCATCACGACGCGCCGATCGCGCCCACGTGGGCCGAGAACCTCGAAGCGATCGCCCGGGAAGTGCGCGGCTGCGAGGTCGCGATCGGCTACTCGCTCGGTGCGCGCGTCGCGCTCGGCCTCCTCGCGATCGACGCGGTGCCGCGCGTCGTGCTGATCAGCGTGAACCCGGGCCTCCCCGGCATCCCCGGCATCCCGGGCGCCGACGACAGCGCTCGCGATACGCGCCGCCAACACGATCGCATCTGGGCGACGCGCTTCCGCAGTGAGCCGCTACCTGTCGTGCTCGACGCGTGGGAAGCGCAACCGCTGTTCGCGACGCAAGCACGCGTGGCGCCCGACATCCTCGCCGCGCGCCGCGCACGTCGCCAGAAGCTGGATCCGGCCGCGCTCGCCCACAGCCTCGAGGCGATGGGCCTCGCCGAGATGCCCGACTACCGCGCCGCGATCACTCGCGATCGCTGCACGCTCGTCGTAGGCGCCGACGACGCGAAGTACGTCGCGCTCGCTCGCACGCTCGACGCGCCCGTTCACGTGATCGATCACGCGGGTCACGATCCGTTGCTCGAACAGCCGGTCGCCCTCGCGAAGGTGCTAGCCTCGCTCTCATGATCCGAGTGGTGCTCGTCTCGTTGCTCGCGCTGTCGGCGTGCAAGAAGAAGGAGACCACGTCTGACCCACCATCGACGAGCTCGTCGACACCGTCGACACCGTCGACGCCCTCGACACCACCACCCGCAGGAGAGAAGCGCGTGACCGATACGACTGGCTGGACGGAACATAAGGGACCGGGCTTCACGGTCAGCGCGCCAGGCCCCGCGACCGTCGAACAGATTGCGGCGCACGACGACGTCCGCGCGCTCGAGCGGCACACGTACTTCAAGAACGAGATCGAGTCATACGTCGTCGAGATCACCGAGTTCCGCGAGAGCGACGACCTCGGCATGATGCTCAACAACATGCGCATGGCGCTGACGTCAGCGACGCAGAGCGTGCGTGGTGAAGACCTGATCGATCCGAGCGAGACCTCGGGCGACGTGACCGGACGCGATATCTGGTACGTCGTCGAGATCGGCGTGGAGACGCATCGCGCGCGCAGCAAGCTCCTCGGCAAAGGCCACAAGATCTACGAGGTCCGCGGCATCTCGCCGCGCGAGAAGGAAGCCGACGCGGAGAAGTTCGTCGAGTCGTTCACGTTCACGCCATAGCGATCGATCGCGCGCGGCCACGAGGGGCCCTGGCAGTGACGAACGCTGCGAGGAGGACGGCCTAACGCGGCGACGTGTATCGGCGTGGCGCGGCGCGGCGCGGCGCGAGTCGGCGGACGTACTGCTTCTATACGCCCAACCGGACTCGATCGGAGGAAGCTCCGGGGATTACACGGGCGCGACGAAGCGATCCTTGTTCGCCGTCTGAAACATCGTGGTGAGACTAGCCATCCCGTCAGCCTGATCGCTCCGAGCGAGGTGAGGTTCTTGCCCCAGGTCATCGGGACACGGTTCACCAACTCCTCACCACGCTTCACCCACGCGTGGCTGCGGCTCATCAAGACGTTCATCCCGGACTCGTCGAGAAACACCAGCGGCTCGAACGCAACGCGTCGGATCCTTCTCGGAAACGCTTCACGCTTGACGACTGCGTCCGGCCGACAGGCCGCAAACTCTCCAGCGGCCGTCTGCCGATGCAGCGCTCTCTGCATGCTCGAGACATGGATCCGCTCCTTGCGTGCCCGCCTGCGGTTGAGCTCCGCGGTGACCTCGCCTGCCGTCGCGTCGCGCTCAGCGGCGAGGGCGACCTCGATGGGCGTCTCGAGTCACGATCGACGGACTGCCTCCCGCGGCAGGTACACGCGACCGCAGCGCGCGACGCGAGACTCGCGACGAGCGGCAAGCGCGACGCCCCCGACGATCGCGACAGGCGGACACACGCGACGATCGCAACGCGCGACGAGCGGGCTATCGCAGACAAGCGCGATGACCGCGATGACCGCGATGACCGCGATGCACGCGATGCGCGCGACGAGTGCGTCGTGAGCAGCGGGTGACGTTCGCGATGAGCGCGTCGAGCTCTACGAGCGTCGAGCTCGACGAACGGGACCATGACGCTCCAAGCGCGAACGGCACAGAGTCGTGTCGATCGGCTGTGCGATCTTGCCGCTGTCGATGCGCTCCTCGTCGTCATGATTCGGGCAATAGCCTGCGGCTCCGAAGCCAACCGTCACCGATGTCCTCCGGTCCAACCCAGATACATGGGTGACACCTCGCGATGGTCGAGAGGGGTGGCAGGTAACGAAGACTTCAAGGACATGGGTGACACCAC
>JAEYYV010000276.1 GCA_023428295.1 Pseudomonadota bacterium | reverse complement strand
CATTAGGGCATTAGGGGCATTAGGCTCGCTGGCTAGCAGCTCGGACGTCATCGGACGTCATCGGACGTCATCGGACGATGGCTCGAGGGGCCCTCCCCGTTTCGCATCGGCGTACGCCACGAGCTCGTCGCACGGAAGTGCCGCGCGGATCTGCGCCGCGATCGTCGCCGAGTGCACGCGGTCCATCTCGGCGCTCTCGGTCGGACGCTCGACCGGCGCGCGCGGATCGAGCGCGATCGACGCGACGACCACCATCGGCGCGATCGTCGTCGGGACCTCGAGTCCTACGCGCTCCAGCACCGTGACCGCGCACGCTGACAGAATCGTCCACATCGCACCGATCGCCAGCGGGCGCCGCTCCTCCGCGATCGACGGCAGCGGGAGCTCGCCGCGCTCGATCGCGGTGCACGTGGAATGCGCGTCGATCATCACGCGGAGCGCGAGCTCGTACGCGCGCGTCGCCGAGCAGCCCGCCTCGGCGGCTGCGAGCGCTTGGTGTGCGCTGTCATTGCTCCCGGGCACGCGCGCCAGCACCGGACGCAGCACCGCGCAGAACAGCGACGCTCGACGCGCCGGTGGAACGCCGAGCGGCCCGAGCGCGTCGAACAGCTGCATCGGCCAGTCCGTGCTCGTCCAGAAGTCGGCCACGTTCGCACCATGCGGCCACCTGGCGGGTGACATCGCAGCGGCAATCGAGGCATCGCGTTCGCGCGTCGCGATGCGCACGGCCGCGGCGGTCAACGGGCTCGGCACGACCTCGCGTTTGCACAGCGCGATCATCTTGTCGTCGGGCATCTCGTAGTGCTCGCAGAGCGCCTCGAGAACGATCATCGAGAGCTTGATCGTCGACGCGCAGTGCTCCCACCACTTCTCGTGCAGCTGCTGTGTGAACCACCATGCATCGAGCGCGCAGCGAGCGATCTGTTCGATCTGGTCACGTGCGTCGAGCGTCTTTCGCACGCGCAGGATCTCGGCGGCCTCGCCTTCGCCGCGCATGAATCGCTCCACGAGTGAGAGCGCGTCTGCCCACGCGGTGCGCTCCTCGACCTGACACGCTTGCCTCGCTGCTGCGCACGCGCGCCACGCAGAGTGACGAACCAGCTCGGGTTCCTCCTCGATGGCGGTTTGCCACAACCACGCCGCTGCACCCTGTGGCTCGTCCACGAGGCGAGTGTACTGCCCCAAGGATCACTTCGTTTGACCAGACGTCGTCTGTTCAAACGTCAGTGTTCCTCGTGGTCCCGGCTCGAAGACTCGCCACCCCAACATCCCTGCGAGCTCGGTTGGTCGGATCGACCCAACCGAGCTCTGGGGTTGGAGTGGGTTAGAGTGCCGCGTCGACGATCGGCGGGGGCGGTCCGAGACACGAGTCGGGGCCGAACAGCTGCTGGCAGCCATGCTCGTCGACCGAGATGCTCGTGTTGATCGGCGCGAGATCGCAGATGGCGGGGCACATGTCGGTCTCGCGTTGGATCCATCCGCCGTTGCGGAAGCAGTCACACGTGACCTCCTCGATGGGGCAGCAGAAGCCGCCGCCGATCGGCGCGGGCGTGATGCCTTTCTCGCGACCGTCCGGAAGGGGGCCGCCGCCGCCACCATCGGGAAACCGTCCGCCTTTGCCGCCCTCACACGCAGCGAGCACACCGATCGCGAAGACGAGCGCCGTGCGAATCATGCGCGAACTATACAGCGGAGCTCAGGAGGAGAGTGCTTTTCGCGTGAGGTCGCCGATCATGCGACCGAACTTTGCGACCGCCGTGTCGACGGTGGCGTCGTCGAGGACCACGTAGTGCGGGAAGCACTCCTCCTCGAGGGCGCGGACCGCGACCTGCGCGCAGACGATGCCCTTGCGTTTTGTGAGCGTCGTCACGAGGCTGCGCACCGCGGCGACCGAGCACTCGGTGGGAAGGCCGTCGCTGATCATGACGAGGACGCGCGCGCGCTTGCGCGAGGAGAGGGCGACGTTCGCGGCGTGGTAGAGCGCGGCCGCGTCGTTGTTGCCGCCTTCGGTCTCGAGCGCGGTCACGTGACAGTTCGTGGAGTCGCCCGCGTCGTAGATCGTCGAGTCCGTGAACCCGAAGAAGCGCGCTTCCACGCCCGGGAGCGGACGCACGGCTTCCGCGATCAGCACGGCGAACTTGCGGGCGCGATCGAGGTTCTGGCCCGCGGCCATGGAGCCGGAGCAATCGATGAGCGTGCCGAGGAAGAGGTCCGTGCGGCGCGTCGGCGTGCGCGCTTGCAAAATGCGCGGATCGCCGTGCGTGATCAGCGAGCGCAGGCGGCCGCGATCGAGCGCGTGGCCCTTCGTGCGCGCTTTGACCGGCAGCCAACGCAGGCCGAGGTCGTCGAGGTGTGCGCGCAAGCGGACGGAGTGGCGGTTCACCTCGGTGACGATCTTGCGGTGCTCCTCGGGCGAGCCCTTGAGCTTGCGGACGTTCGTGATGCGCTCGAAATCCTCGTCGGGATTCACGTTGATCTGCAGACGCTCGATCTCGCCCGGCTTGCGCGGGCCTTTGCCGCGCTTGGGATCGAGGATGCGCTCGACTTCGCGCTGCAAGATCTCGTCGTCGATGCCGCCGGCGAAGACATCCTCGTCGCGCTCGCCGAACTCGAGGCCCTCGGGACCGCCGAACACGCGCGCGACCGAGATCGCGCCGCCGAATATCGCCGCGACTTGCTTGGTGAGATCGTAGAGGCCCTGCATGTCGTGCTTGCGCAGATCGCGGCCGCACAGATCGAGCGCCGCGCCGACGAGCGCGTCGTCGTGGCGATTGCCGAGGCCCATGCGCAGCGCGCGCGCGAAGCGGGCGAGGGGGTGGCCGTGCTTCTCGAGCTGCGTGAGGATCGCGCCGCGGCGGAGGCGCACGCTCGCTTCGTCGAACGCGACGCCGAGCTCGGTGCCGATGAGAGCGGCGGCCGCGGAGCCGCGCAGCGTCTCGAGGAGCGAGCGGAGCTTCAGCTCCTGTGGCGCGTGCTGGAACGCATACGCGTCGAGGCGCTTGAGCCGGTCGCCGTAGCGCTGATCGAGCGCGCGCAGGTTGCGCTCCAGATGCTCGTCGGCGATGAGGTTCAGCAGGTGACCGATGCCCTCGGCATGCGCTTGCTTCCACAGCGCTTGCGCCTTCTCGCCGCGGTGATACGCGTGGTGTCCGAGCTCGTGGAGCACCAGCCCCTCGACGACGTCGACGCCGTGCGGCTCGCTGCGCAGCATCGGTAGCGCCGAGACGAACACCCGGTTTCCGTCGAGGTACGTGTGTCCGAAGTCGGTCTCTTTGCTCGTCAGGTGGAACCGCATCAAGCGCCCCGTGATCTCGATGCCGCGGCGCACGCCCCAGGCGAAGACCTCGGCGACGGCGAGGAGCCGCGAGTGAGCGAGCGCAGATCCGATCGCGTGCTTCGCGGCGATGTTGCGGATCTGCGACGTCATCGCCTCGTCGAGGATCAGCGCGTAGATCTCCGACGAGACCTCCTCGTCGATCAGCTCGTGTCGCTCGAGCGTCGCGAGGATCTCCCATAGGCGCTTCTCCGCGCAGACGCCGTGACCTCCGACGAGCGCGATCTCCACGACGCCGCGCGCGATGAGCCGGCCCGCTGTCTTGGACAACGGCTCCATCCAGCTCGATCCGCCGGGGCCGATATCGACGAGCTCGTCGACGAGGATCGGGATGCCGATCAGATCGTCGATGTCGATCGCGAGCCGGCGCGCGGCCGTTCGACGCAGGTGCGTCGGCCGCGCGGAGCTGACCTCGAGGAAGCGATGCAGCGCGTCCGCGATCGCGCGCGTGTCCGGATCTTCGAGCAGCACCTCGAGAGCGCGCGCGTACGCGTGGTGATGCGACGCATCGACCAGCGCGAGCGCGGCCTCGCGAGCCGTCATGTGCTTCGTGAGCGTGTCCCAGTCGGTGCGGCGGAACCAGTTCGCGGCGGGTGCGTGGATGGCGGCGATCGCGCGCGGGAGATCGCCGAGACCGAGGCAGAGATGGAACTGCCACTCGGGAGGCAGGTCGGCGCGTGCCGCGAGATCGCGCGCGATCGCGAGCGCTGCGGGCGAGTCCCACAGCTCGATGCTCGCGAGCAGCGGCACCGGCGCGGCCAGCTCGGCGATCCGCGAGAGCAGCTGCGCGAGGCGGAGCTGCCCGTGCTCGCCAAACGTGATCATCATGAGCACCGCTTCTTGGACCACCGTGAAGCGCGCGTCGGCGCAGTAGTGCTCGAGTGCGTCGAGGTCCTTGGTCGCGCGGATCCTCTCGATCAGCGATGCCGACGTGACACCGATCTCGATCGTGCGCGGCGGTGTCGGCATGCCGTCGAGGCGGATCAAGCGCGCGAGCTGTTCGCGCGTGTCGGCGGCGCTGTCCGGCGTGCGATCGAGGATGATCGAACGGATCGACGTGATCGGCACCGCGCCACCCTCGACGAGAGCCACACACACGCGCGCGGCTTGCAGACCGTAGTGCTGATCGACGCGCTCGGCCGCGTACTTCGCGAGCGCTTCGGTGCCCTCCGCGAAGAACCGGGTGCGATCGCGATAGCGCGCGAACACCAAGACCTCGGCGATTCCGCGCCACATCGTGGAGGTCGCGAACCAGCCTTCGAGACCCGCGAGCGCGACGAGTGCACCGTGAATGCTGTCGAAGCGTGCGAGCCACTTCGCGAGCTGATCCGTGTGCGCTTCCCATCGCCACAGCCGCGCGTGCACGAGCGGTGGGAGCTGCGCGTCGTCATACGGCGGAAGCTTCGCGAGCCCGGGGCGTCCGGTTCCCCAAGCCGCGGCTGCGGCGTTGTCGAGCGCTGTCTCGAACCGAGCGTTGCGCTCGCCAAACCGATCGAGCTGCGCGGCGACCTCGGGCATCGGATCGACGCAGCCGAGCAGCGCCACGCACGCCGCGACGTTGGGCTTTGCCGCGCGACGCGACAGCGCGTCGACGAGCCCCGCGGTGGGCGAGCCCATCGACGGTGCGAGGACTTCCTCGAGCTTCGCGTCGGAGACCGATGCGATCTCCGTGCGCTCGTCGTCGGTCAGCGTCCGCTTCGCGCGGATCGGCGGCAACGGCGCGGGCGGCTCCTCGGCCGGTGGGGACATGATCTTCGCGGCCCATGCGAGCAGCGCCGGATCCGTGCGCGTCGCTGCGGCCTCCGCGAGCGCGACCTCGCGGCTGCGCGGCAGCGCGTCCTCGTTGCCCGCCGTGTCGACGATCTCGACGATGCGAGCGAGCGCCGCATCCGACAGCGCCGTCGCCACGCTCTTCACCATGCTGTCGGCGAGCGCGCGTAGCACGACGACCATCACGAGCAGCTCGCGCTCGGGCGTTCCCGGCTCGAGCAGTGACTGCATCACCTCGGTCCAGCCCGCGCGATCGATGCGCGTCGATAGCATCGCTGCTGCCGTGAGGATGCGCGGATCGTCAGGTGAGAGCGTCGTGCGGCGGACGAGCGCGAGGAACGCGAGCGGACGCGCGCGTCGCTGCATCTGATCGATGAACGCCTCGAGCCGCTTGCCGCTGAAGATGCCGAGCGCGATGCCGGCGAGCTCGCCGTGACGCGCCGGACGCGTTCGCTCGATCATCGCGAGCCAGCGCTGGTCGTGCGGCGGCTTCTCCGGAGGGAGATGGCAGATCTCCGCCCACCCGCGGTCGCTCGCCACCAGCAAGTCGAGCAGCTGTGACGCACCGAAGACCTCCGCGAGGCGATGCAGTCGCTTGCTCGGCAACAGGCCCGCGATGGCACTCGCGAGCGCCAGGTCGCGCTTCACCCACGCCAGGTTCAAGAGACGCATCGCTTGCGCGGACGCAGGTCGCACGGGCCACTTGAAGCGGATCAACGCAGCCGCGACCGCGTCGGCCTGCGCGTGATCGAAGCACGCCCACTCGAGCGTGCGCGGCTCGAGCACCGCGAGCGCGCCCCACAGCGCGGGCGTCGGACCGCGCGCGAGCTGCGAGAGCAGCGACGCGATGATGCGCCGTCCGAGCGCGTTCTTCTTCTTTGTCAGCGTCGCGGTGACGACGAGCACCTCGAGCTCTCGCTCGTACGCGCCCGCTTCCACGATCGCGCGCCACAGTTGATCGATCGCGTCGTGCCGCGGCGCTGGCGCGAGCACCGGATCCTTCGCGCACACCTCGAGGTACGCCTCGACCTGCTCGTTCGTGCGCCCGTACTCCTTCTCGAGGAACGCTCGCAGCTCCAGTGGCGGCGTCCACCCGACGAGCCGGATCATCTCCGCGGAGCCGAGCGTTCCTGCTGCGTGCAGATCGAAGACGAGCGGCAGCTTCGGCTCGGGCCACGGCACGTCCACGATCAAGTCGGCGCACGCCGGATCGGCGCGCAGATAGGACGCCATCTCCGCGACCTGCGTCGGTACGTCGTGGAGCGCCGAGCGGCGCACGTCGACCCGCGGATGAAACAGCGCGTGTACGTAGCGCGCGGTTCCTTCGCGCGTCGTCGCGCGCAACGCGTCGACCGCCGCCATGCGCACGCCCTCGTCATCGTCATCGAGCCGCGCCGCGATCGCGCGCACGGCCCGCACTCCCCGCGCCCCCGCGAGGCACGCGAGCGCTGCCTTGCGTAGCTCGGGATCCTCGTGCTCCGCGAGCGTCACGATCCGCGCGAGGAACACACCTCGCCCGTCGAGCGGCGTATTCGCGAGAGCTGCGAGCTCGTCGGCGGACACGGTGTTGGCGTCGAGTCGCCGCGAGAGCTCGAGGTCGCGCATTCGTGAGCGTTCAGTGTCCACAAAAAATAGGGCGTCGTGGTGTCCGCTGCGCAGTCGATCATCACCATCGCCTCTCTGGTGGCAGCGCGCGCAAGAGCCGCGAGCACTGCTCGTCAGAGGCAACGTAGATGACCGGCAGCGCGCCTGGTCCGGAGACGATCTCGTCGCGATCGAGCTACGAGCTGTCCTTACGGCCAGCGGCACTCTCGATGCGAGTGAGACCGAAGTCGACGGCGCGAGACGATCGAATCAGCCCGAAGGCACCGCTTGCGGAAGGGGGCGCAGTGCCGAGCGACACGCCTCAACTGCTCCCACCAGAGAAGTTGTCACGCAGGCGTGCGTCGTTACGTCAGACTCCGGACCGGGATGCGGACGTTCCGCGACGCCCGGGTACGAAGATATGGATTCATCGACTGCATGAAGTCACGGAAGGCCTCCCGGTCGGAGGAGAGAACAATGGCGCCCTTTGTAAGGTCACGCGTGGATCGCTGCAAGTAGAAACTTCGCAGCGCCCCTAAGTCCGCGTGTTGGCTTACAGACCCGACGACGCGATGATGTTGTACACGCGCGTCGGCGGCAGCTGCTCGAACACCGCGCGGGCGGGATCGAGTGCGACCGCGGGTGACGTATCGACCCCGAACGTGAAGTCGGGGCGAATCGCGCGCAGCGCCTGGACGACCTCGATCGGATCACGCCCGAGCCGCGTTGCCACGCGGGGATGCGCTTCGAAGGCGACGACGACCTGGCGCGCTTGCAGGATGGTCTCGGCGGCGCCGACCACGACCGACGCCTCGGTTCCTTCGACATCGATCTTGATGACGCACGATCGGTTGTCGGTGATACCGATGTCATCGACGCGCTGCACACCGACCGGTCCACTCGCGTCCGGCATGATGTACATCGCGTGCGCGCTCGGATCCTGCGACGCCGTCATGAGGCGACCGCGACCGGTGAAGTCGCCGACGGCCATGTTGCGCGCGTCGGCGTGCAGGCCCATCGCCAAGAGATTTCTCCGTAGCACCGCGAACGCCGCCGGGTTTGGTTCGAACGCGTAGATCCGCCGGATGTTCTTGCAGCGCGCGACCAGGTGCGCCGACACGGTACCGATGTCCGCGCCGCAATCGATCAGCGTGACGTCGCCGGTCAAGCGGCACACGACCCGCGCGAGCTCGCGCATGAACGCAGCTTCGTACTCGCGCACGTCGTCCTCGAGCCACTCGTTGCACGGCCGCCATAGCGGCACGCGAAACTCGACATCGCCGAGCGAGTAGATCGCGAGCTGGTCGAGCATGCCTCGGCGGCGCGCCTCGGCGAGCAAGCGATCGCCGCCGCGGATCTTTCGCTTCGAGAGGTACTTGCCGAGCCGAAAGTACCAAGGGACCTCGGCGATGCGTGCGTGCTCCAACTCCCGCAGATCGAATTCCTCGTCCATGATTCCCCTCCGTTGTCGCGTTAGCGTTGCGCGGTACAAGAGACGGACCACGCGCGAGCACGTCGGGGATCGACCGGCTGTCAATGAATTCGCGGACAGCGCACCGTGACCGTGACCTGGCGCTCGCCCCCGATCGGGGATCGTTGCCGCAGCGAGCCGTCGTGTCTCGTTCGCGCCGCGAGTGCGAATGAGCGATAGTCCGCTCTGCATGACCGACGTCGTCGAGTGGATACCCGAAGGCAAGGCCGCCCTCGCAAACGAGTACACCCATGAACCGACGAGCCTTCGCGATGTCGATCGCGCCACGCTGCGAGCGAAGCTCGACGCGAGTCTCGCGCGCTTCGTCCCCTGCTGGGAGCGCGGTCTCGCGGCCGTGAACCAGGAGGGCGCCGCGCGCGCCGACGAGCGCGGGCGCACTGCGGTCGATCACGTACGAGCATGGATCGGCGCCACACCCGCGAACGTGTCCGTCGACGAAGCAGCGAGCGCGCTGTCCCTGCTCGGTTCGCGAAGCGACTCTCACGATGCAGCGCTGACCGAGCTCTTGCTCCGCGATCACGGCGTCGCGTTCATGGTGCCCGTGCTCGTCGCGATGTGGTCGCTCGTGACCTCCTACGACGATCCGGATTCGTCCTCGGGTGAAGACAAGCTCGCCATCTGGCTGGTCGCGGTCACCGAGCGCTCGTCGCTCAACGACGCGTCGGTCTCGTACGCGAAAGGCAACCTCGCGTTGTACCTCGCGGCGCGCACGCGTGACTCCGTCGACGAGCGCGCGGAGCTGCGTGCTGCGATCGACGCAGCATGGGACAGCGCGCCGCTGTTCGCGCGTCCCGCTCTCGCCGTCGCGGCGGACGATGGCGACCTCGCCGAGCGGGCGATGCGCGAGATCCTCGACGCGGACCCGCCATGGCAGCCGCACTACGCGCGGAAGCAGTTGCCGCTCCTCATACGTGATCGCGTGCTCCTCGAACGCACCGGCTTCATCAAGGCCGCGTGGCCGCGCTATCGCTGGCTCGAGCGCGCGGGCATCGCGGCGCTGCCGATCTACCAAACGATGTACACGTCGAAGATCACGAAGCAGCAACGCGAGCTTCTGACCAAGCAGCTCACCAACATCCGCGGCCCCACCGTCGCGACGCTCCTCGCGCCCTATGCGGAGAAGGCGCCGTTCGCGGCAGATATCCGCGCGTACTTCACGCGAGCGCCCGAGCTCCTCGCGGTCGTGCGCGCGGACAAGACACTCGCCCCGTACGCGGCGCAGCTCGACAAGCTCGAGAAGAAGATCGCTACCGGCGACAAGAAGAAGCGCTGACTACCAGGGGCGCTTCTTCGCGGGCGGCGGCGGCGCTTCGTTGCGCGCGAGCTTTCCGCTCGACCGCCACTCGCTCTCGAGGAGCTTCGTGCGCGGAGGCCACACGACGAGCGGCGCGAAGTCCGACGTGTCGTCCTCGGTGATCGGATCCTTCCAGCCGTCGAAGGCGAGGGCGGAGGAGTATGGATCGAGCGCCTTGGGCGATGGCTTCTCGAACTTGCGCCACGCGTTCAGCACGTAGACGAGGCCCGCGCGAACAGCGCGCGGCGTGTCGAGCGTGAACGACTCGTAGCGATCCGTGAAGATCTGGCCGCGGCGTCGCCTCTTCGACGAGGAGCTCACCAGGCGATTGATGCGCTTCGCGAGCGAGATCTGAAAGCTGCGCATGCCGTGCGCGAGCGCCTCGCGATCATCCGCTTCCACCAAGAAGTGGAGGTGATCGCGCTGGATCGACACGTGAACGACCCGGCAGTCCTCGTGCTTGCCGAGCGTGGTGAGCGACGCGCGCACCGCTTCATAGATCGTGGGCTTGCGCAGGTTGCCCGCGACCGGCAACACGCGCATCACCACGTGCTGCGGGTGCTTCGCGCGAAACGCGGCGCGGCCCTTGTGTGGATGGCCCGCGAACTCGCCCTTGGGCGGACGTCCTGCGCCGGGGCGGGCGCCGCCGTGGTTACTCGACCTTGTCCTTCGTCGTGGCTTGGCGCGCGATTTCACTCGGGTCTCTCACTCTCACACGGTGGGAGGTCTAGATATCCTAGTTCGCACGGATTTCCTCGTCGGTGGTTGACGCGACGCGTAAGTGTGGCCATAAACTGAATGACGGTTCATTCAGTGCCCTAGCCGGCCGATTCAGGAGTCCACCATGGCCAACCAGAACTACTACAAGGCGAACCTTCGCGACCTCTCGTTCCTGCTCTTCGAACAGTTCAAGCTCGACGAGCTCCTGGGCAAAGAGCCCTACGCGAACTGGGGCAAAGACGAAGTCATCGCTGTACTCGAAGAAGCGTACGGCTGGGTGCAGAAGCACTACGGTCCGTACAACGCGTCGGGCGACGCCGAAGGGTGTCGCCTCGAAGACGGACAGGTGATCGTACCCAAAGGCTTCAAGGAGACGTGGAAAGCACTGTTCGAAGCGGGCTGGCGCACGCTCGCGCTGGAAGAGAAGCACGGTGGTCAGGCGGGACCGTTCACGCTCGCGATGATGGTCGAGGAGTTCATGTGCGGCTCGAACACGAGCTTCAACATGTATCCGGCGCTGACGCAGGGTGCGGCCGACGTGATCATCGCGTTCGGCACGCCGAAGCAGATCGACACGTACGTCGGCAACATGTTCAACGGCAAGTGGGCCGGCACGATGTGCCTCACCGAGCCGCAAGCAGGTTCGGACGTCGGCGCCGCGACCACGACAGCAGTCAAGCAGGCCGACGGTCAGTACAAGATCAAGGGCACGAAGATCTTCATCTCGGGCGGCGATCAGGACATGTCCGAGAACATCATCCACATGGTGCTCGCGCGCACGCCCGACGCACCTCCAGGAACGAAGGGGCTGTCGCTGTTCATCGTTCCGAAGATCCGCCCCGACGGCACGCCGAACGACGTCGCCGTCGCGGGCCTCGAGCACAAGATGGGCATCAAGGCGTCGGCGACGGCGCAGCTCGTGTTCGGCGACAACGATGGCTGCCTCGGCGAGCTGGTCGGTGAGATCGAGAACAAGGGCATGTCCCAGATGTTCCACCTCATGAACTACGCGCGCATCGGCGTCGGTCTGCAGGGCCTCGCGCTCGCGAGCTCGGCGTACCTGAACGCGCTCGAGTACGCGAAGGATCGCAAGCAAGGCTCGTCGATCAAGCAGTGGAAGGACGCGACCGCGCCGCGCGTTCCGATCATCGAGCACCCCGACGTGCGCCGCATGTTGCTCGACATGAAGTCGCGCGTCGAAGGCATCCGCGCGCTCGCGGTGAAGCTCACGATGCACATCGATCGTGCGAACGCCCTCGCGAAGACGGGCGACACGAGCGCTACCGAGTACCACCAGGGCCAGGTCGATCTGCTCGTGCCGCTGCTCAAGGCATACGGCTCCGATCAGGCGTTCCAGATCTGCGCGACCGCGATCCAGGTGTACGGCGGCGCGGGCTACCTGAAGGACTGGCCCGTCGAGCAGTACGCGCGCGACTCGAAGATCTTCTCGATCTACGAGGGCACCAACCACATCCAAGCGATGGACCTCGTCGGCCGCAAGCTGATGCAGCGCGGCGGCGCGAACGTGCAAGCGTTCGGCAAGGACGTCGCCGCGTTCGTGGCGGCCAACAAGGATCACGCCACGCTCAAGGATGGCGTCGCGGTGCTCGGCCAAGCGATGGAAGCGATGACCGCGACCGGCGGCAAGTTCATGCAGTGGTTCGGCGGCGGCAAGATGGAGATGGTGCCGACCGTGGCCAACCGCTTCCTCGAGATGATGAGCGAGACCGTCGTCGGTTGGCTGCTCCTCGAGCAGGCCGTCATCGCCGAGGCCGCGAGCGAGAAGGTCGCGGCGGATCATCCCGACAAGGCCTTCTACGACGGCAAGAAGTACGCGGCGCTCTACTTCGCGTACAACGTGCTGCCGGGTGTCGCTGCCAAGGCGCAGCTCATCGCGCGCGAGGATCGCACCGCGCTGGATATCCCGGCGGCTTCGTTCGCTCCCTGAGCGCGCGTAGGATCGTCGTCGAAGTCCGACGACCGAGGAGCTTGCGCCTCGGCCGTGAGCGCGGACGCAGATCGCATGACATCATCTGCGCGTGCGCATCGCCTTCGCGTGTCTGGCTCTCGTCGCGTGCTCGACACCTGCGCCCCCCGTCGCGCCACCGCGCCAGATCGCGGTCCGGGCGCCGGTCAGCGAGGTGCCCTCGTGCGCCGATATGGGGCCGCTCTTGCGCGGCGACATGGGGG
>JAEYYV010000265.1 GCA_023428295.1 Pseudomonadota bacterium | reverse complement strand
GCTCGCCGCCGGCGTCGCCCACGAGATCAACACGCCGATGCAGTTCGTCAGCGACAACCTGAAGTTCGTGACCGAGAGCGCGGGTGAGCTGCTCGCCGTTGCCAAAGCGTGCACGACGCCCGAGCAGGCGCGCGAGGCCGACCTCGCGTATCTCGACGAGAACATGCCCACGGCCCTCGAGCACGCGCGCGCCGGCGTGCAGCGCGTCGCATCGATCGTTCGCTCGATGAAGGAGTTCGCGCACCCCGGCAGCGCCGAGGCCGGCCCGGTGGATCTCAACGCGGCGATCATGAACACGCTCACGCTCTCGCGTTACGAGTACAAGCTCGTCGCGGATGTCGAGACGCACCTCGGCGACATCCCCACCATCCAAGGCAACGGCGGCGAGCTGAACCAGGTGCTCTTGAACCTCGTCGTCAACGCGGCACACGCGATCAGTGATGTCGTCGCGAAGCGCTCGCGGGACCGCGGTCTCATCACGGTGTCCTCGCGCGTCGATGGCATGCACGTCGTGATCGAGGTGTCCGACACCGGGAGCGGGATCGGTGATGCGATCAAGCACCGCGTGTTCGAGCCGTTCTTCACGACGAAGGTCGTGGGACGCGGCACGGGTCAGGGACTGGCGATCGCGCGCCGGGTCATCGAGCGCCATGGCGGCACGCTCGAGTTCGCGAGCGCGTACACCGGCACCAGGAACGCCGGCACGACGTTCACGATCCGCCTCCCGATCACATCGGGTGAGCGGACGATCCAGAACGCCGCGTGAAGCGGTGGAGCGCGAGATACGTCACCGGCGTGGTGAACAGCGTCAGTAGCTGAGACACCGCGAGACCGCCGACGATGGCGATACCGAGCGGGCGCCGCAGCTCCGAGCCCGTGCCGTCGCCGAGCGCGAGCGGCAACGCGCCGAGCAGCGCCGCGAGCGTGGTCATGAGGATCGGACGGAAGCGCATCACGCACGCCTCGTAGATCGCCTCGCGCGGAGACTTGCCTCCGCGCTCGAGCTCCAGCGCGAAGTCGATCATCAGGATCGCGTTCTTCTTCACGATGCCGATGAGCAGGATGATGCCTACGAACGCGATGAGGTCGAGCTGGCTCCCCGTGAGCAGCAGCGCGAGCAGTGCGCCGAGGCCCGCCGACGGCAGCGTCGAGAGGATGGTGATCGGATGGATGTAGCTCTCGTAGAGAACGCCGAGCACGATGTAGATCGCGATCAGCGCGAGCAGGAACAGCATCGGCATCGTCTCGAGGGACTCGCGGAACGCTTGCGCCGTCCCTTGGAACGAGCCGTGGATCGACGCGGGCATGCCCATCTCGAGCGCGGTCTTCTCGATCGCCGCGACGGCATCTGACAGCGCGACATCGGGCGCCGTGTTGAACGAGATCGTCGTCGACGGGAACTGCCCTTGGTGCGAGATCGAGAGCGCCACGTTGGAGGGTGTCACGCGTACGAGCTCGGACATCGGGACCTGCAGCCCCGTCGCCGACGTGACGTACAAGCGGCCGATCGCCTCCTCGGGAGATAGCTGCTGCCCCTCGGGCGCCTTTGCTTCGAGCACCACGCGGTACTGATTGACCTGCGTGTAGAACGTCGCGACCTGGCGCTGCCCGAACGCGTCGTACAGCGTGTTGTCGATCTGCGAGACCGTGATGCCGTGACGCGCGGCCGTGTCGCGATCGATCTCGAGGTTCATCTGGAGGCCCGCCATCTGCTGATCGGAGACGACGTCCTTCACTTGCGGCAGCTTGCGAACCGCCGCGGTCACCTTGGGTCCCCACTCCTCGAGATCCGCGAGCTCGCTCGACTCCAGCGTGTACTGGTACTGCGTGCGAGAGCCACGACCGCCGACGCGCACGTCCTGCACGTTCTGGAGAAACAGCTGCACGCCCTCGACCTTCGCGAGCTGGGGCCGCAGGCGCGCGATGACTTGATCCGCGCTGACCGTCCGCTTCGGCTTCTCGACGAGCTGGATGAACATGCGGCCCGTGTTCAGCGTGGACGCACCGAAGCCACCGACGTTGGCGTTCACGTGCAGGACGTCCGGATCCGCAAGCACGATCTCGAGGAGCCGCTCCTGCCGCTCCTTCATCGCGGGGAACGAGATGTCCTGCGGGCCCTGGGTGGAGCCCGTGAGCATGCCGGTGTCCTGCTGCGGAAACAGGCCCGCCGGCACCTGGCCGTAGAGCCAGATCGTGGTGCCGACGGTGCCGATGGTCAGCGCGCCGACGATCACGGTGTGCCGCAGCACGACCCGCAACAGCGCGCTGTATCCGCGCACGATGACATCGAGGCCACGCTCGAGCGCGCGTGCGACGCGACCGGGCGTGTCCTCTTTGTGCTTCAAGATGTGCGCGCACATCATGGGCGTGAGCGTCAGCGAGATGACGCCGGACAGCGTGATCGACACCGCGAGCACCACGGCGAACTCGCGGAACAGGCGCCCGATCGAGCCGCCCATGAACAGGATCGGGATGAACACGGCCAGGAGCGACGCGGTGATCGACACGATGGTGAAGCCGATCTGCTTGGCACCCTCGAGCGCGGCCTCCTTCGGCGTCCTGCCCTGCTCGATCAGGCGCATGACGTTCTCGGTCACGACGATGGCGTCGTCGACCACAAAGCCGGTCGCGATGGTCAGCGCCATCAGCGACAGGTTGTCGACCGAGTAGTCGAGCAGGTACATCACGCCGAACGTGGCCACGAGCGACAGCGGCACGGCGGCCGCCGGGATCGCGGTGGCTCGCAGCGAGCGCAGGAACAGGAACACGACGACGGTGACGAGGATGATCGAGAGGATCAGCGTCAGCTCGACCTCGTGCACCGACGCGCGAATCGTGTGAGCGCGATCGATCGCGATCTGCACGTCGATCGCCGGCGAGATGGTCGTGGCGAGATCGGGCAGGAGCGCCTTCACGCTGTCGATGACGTCGAGGATGTTCGCGCCGGGCTGCCGGCGGACCACGACGGACACCGAGCGCTCGTGATCGAACCAGCCCGCGACCTTCTGGTTCTCGACATCGTCGATGACCTCCGCGACGTCCCCGAGCTTGATCGGCGCCTCGCGGTAGCGAACGATGACCTCCTTCCACGCGTCGGCGTTGGTGAGCTGCGTGTCCGCGCCGATCGCCTGCCACTGCTCCGTACCGACGCCGCCGCGCGGCTGGTTCGAGGTGGCGCTCTGCATCGCGCGCCGCACCTCCTCGAACGATAGGCCCATGCCCGCGAGCAGCACCGGATCTACCGACACGCGCACCGCCGGCTGCACGCCGCCGCCCACGCCGACCTGCCCCACGCCCTCGATCTGCGAGATCTTCTGCGCGAAGACCGTGTTCGCCGCCTCGTAGACCTCCTCGATGGGAAGCGACTTCGAGGTCAGCGCGATGATGAGGATCGGCGAGTCGCTCGGATTCACCTTCCGGTAGCGCGGGCGCGACGGCATGTTCGGCGGCAGATCGCCACCTGCTGCTTGGATGGCCGCTTGGATCTCGCGCGCGGCCGTCTCCTGGCTCTTGTCGAGATCGAACTGGACGGTGATGTCGGTCTTGCCGAGCGAGCTCTCGCTCGTGATCTCCGTGACACCCGCGATGCGACCGAACCTTCGCTCGAGCGGCATCGCGACAGCGGTAGCCATGGTGGTCGGCGACGCGCCGGGCAAGCTCGCGCTGACGCTGATCGTCGGCACGTCCACGCGCGGCAGCGGCGCGACCGGCAGCTCGACAAATGCGCCCGCACCGGCGAGCAGCACCGCGAGCGCGAGGAGCGATGTACCGATCGGTCGCTTGATGAACGGCGCGCTGATGTTCACGGCACCGGCTCCGCCGCTTGCTTGGCCTTCCCGGTGTGGCGACGGACGAAGCGCTGGAGCTTCTCCATATAGAGATAGATCACCGGCGTGGTGTAGAGCGTCAGCAGCTGCGAGAGGAGCAAGCCACCGACGATCGTGATGCCGAGTGGTCTACGCAGCTCGGCGCCGGTGCCCGAGCCGAGCGCGAGCGGAACGCCGCCGAGCAGCGCCGCGAACGTGGTCATCATGATCGGCCGGAAGCGCAGAAGGCACGCTTGGAAGATGGCGTCCTTCGGCGCGAGGTTCTGATCGCGCTCCGCCTCGAGCGCGAAGTTGATCATCATGATCGCGTTCTTCTGCACGATGCCGATGAGAAGCACCACGCCGATCAGTGCGATCACGTCGAACGACTTGCCCGTGATGAACAGCGCGAGGATCGCGCCGACGCCCGCAGACGGCAGCGTCGACAGGATCGTGATCGGATGGATGTAGCTCTCGTAGAGCACGCCGAGCACGATGTAGACCGTGATCAGCGCCGCGAGGATGAGCAGCGGCGTCGACGAGAGCGACTCCTGAAACGCTTGCGCGGCGCCGGTGAACTCGGCCCGCATCGTGGGTGGCGGACCGAGCCGCTCGGACGCGCGCGTGATCGACGCGACCGCGTCGCCGAGCGAGACATCGGGCGCCGTGTTGAACGACAGCGTCACCGAAGGGAACTGCCCTTGGTGCGCGATGGAGAGCGGCGCAGGGCGCGTCTCGAACCGCGCGATCTGGGAGAGCGGAACTACGGTGCCGTTCGTGGTGCGCACGTACAAGCGATCGAGCGCCTCCGCGGATTCGCGGTCCTCGGGGCGGACCTCGAGGATGATGCGGTACTGGTTCAGCTGCGTGAAGGTCGTCGAGACGATGCGCTGGCCGAACGCGTCGTACAGCGTGTTGTCCAGCTCCGCGGTGGTCACGCCGAGGCGGCCCGCGCTGTCGCGATCGATCGCGAGGTGCATCTGCAGACCGGCCGCTTGCTGATCGGACGCCACGTCGCGCAGCTCGGGCAGCGCGCGCATCGCGGCGAGGAGCTCGGGCGCCCACTCGGCGAGCACGGCCGGATCCGCGTCCTCGATCGTGTACTGGAACTGCGTGCGGCTCACGCGCGCGTCCATCTGGAGATCCTGCACGGGCTGGAGGTCCAGCGCCACGCCGGTGATCCCCGCGACCCGATCCTGGAGCCGCTCGATCACCTCGTGCACCGTCGACGATCGCTCCTCGATCGGCACGAGCGCGATCGAGAACCGACCGACGTTGCCCGCGGGGTTGATGCCGTCCGCGCCGATGGCAGAGCTCACGGTGGCCACGTCGGGATCTGCGAGGATCGCGTCGGCGAGCGCCATCTGTCGCTCGCGCATCTTCTCGAACGACGCGTCGGGCGACATCTCGGAGACGCCCGCGATCATTCCCGTGTCCTCCTGCGGGAAGAAGCCCTTGGGCACGACGAGCGCGAGCAGCGCTGTCACGCCGGCGGTCGCGATCGTCACGAACAGCGTCGTGCGCTGGTGCCGCAGCACGAAGCCGAGTGTGCGCTCGTAGAAGTTCGTGACGCTCTGAAAGCCGCTGTCGAACCAGCGCGCGATCGCGCCGGGCTTCTGCTCGTCGTGTGGCTTCAGCACCCACGCGCTCATCATCGCGGTGAGCGTCAGCGAGAGCACCGCGCTGATCGCGATCGCGATCGCGAGGGTCACCGCGAACTCGCGGAATAGCCGGCCGACGAGCCCGCCCATGAACAAGAGCGGGATGAGCACCGCGATGAGCGACACGGTCAGCGACACGATCGTGAAACCGATCTGCTTTGCTCCTTTGAGCGCCGCCTCGAACGGTCTCTCGCCCTTCTCCACGTAACGCGAGATGTTCTCGACCATCACGATCGCGTCGTCGACGACAAAGCCCGTCGAGATCGTGAGTGCCATCAGCGACAAGTTGTTCAGGCTGTAGCCGACGAGCTTCATCACGCCGAACGTGCCGATCAGCGCGAGTGGTACAGCGAGGCCCGGGATGATCGTGGCGCGCAGGCTGCCCAGGAACAGATAGATGACCGCGATGACGAGGCCGATCGTGAGCACGAGCGTGAACTGCACCTCGTGCACGCTCGCGCGCACCGTGGTGGTGCGGTCCGCGATGATCTCCACCTCGATCGCCTGCGGCATCGACGCGCGCAGCCGCGGCAACAGCGCCTTGATCGAGTCCGTGACGTCGATGATGTTGGCGCCCGGCTGGCGCTGCACGTTCAGGATCACCGCCGGCTTCATCGAGCGGATGACGCTGTCCGTCGTCTCGTCGTAGCCGGTCGTGTGACTCGCCCAGCCCGCGAGCTGCGCGTTCTCCACGCCGTCGATGACGTTGGCCACCTCGCCGAGGCGGATCGGGGCGCCGTCCTTGTACGCGATGACGAGCGGATGAAAGCTCGCCGCGTCCGCGAGCTGATCGTTGGTCGCGATCGCCCAGTCCTGGCGTGGACCGTCGAGGTTGCCCTTCGGTTGGTTCACGTTGGCCGCGGCGATCGCGAGCCGCACGTCCTCGAGCGTGAGCCCCGTGCCCGCGAGCGCGACCGGATCGACCTGCACGCGCACCGCGGGCTTCTGTCCGCCGCCGATCGTGACGAGGCCGACGCCCGACACCTGCGAGATCTTTTGCGCGAGCACCGAGTCGGCGAAGTCGCTCACCGCGGCGAGCGGCAACGTCTCGGACGTCGCGGACAGCGTGAGGATCGGCTGGTCCGCGGGGTTGGACTTCGAGTACGTCGGCGGCGCCGGCAAGGTCGGCGGCAAGAGATTGCTCGCCGCGTTGATCGCCGCCTGTACGTCCTGCTCGGCCGCATCGATCTCGCGATCGAGCGAGAACTGGAGCGTGATCTGCGAGCTGCCGAAGCTCGAGATGCTCGTCATCTGCGTGAGTGATGGCACCTGTCCGAACTGGCGCTCGAGAGGCGTCGTGACCGCCGACGCCATCGTCTCCGCGCTCGCACCGGGGAGCTGCGTGGTGACGACGATCGTCGGGTAGTCGACCTGCGGAAGCGCCGCGACCGGCAGCGAGCGATAGCCCGTCGCGCCCGCGAGAAACAGGCCGAGCATGAGCAGCGTCGTCGCGACGGGACGACGAATGAAGGGAGCGGAGATGGACCGCGTCGCGTCGGGTTCGACCTTCTCGACGGGCGGCGTCGAGACCTCGCTCATTTCTTCCCGACGGGTCCCGGCGCGGAGCCGGCTTTGGGGGCCTGCGGCGCGATGACCTCGACCTTGCCACCCGGGCGCAACTGGTTTGCCCCCTCGACGACGACCTGGTCACCGGCCGCGAGGCCCTTGCCGATCACGGCACGATCGGACGTCAACAGCTCCACGGTCACCGGGCGCATCTCGGCGGTCTTCTCGGCCGTCGCGACGTACACGTACGTGCCTTGCGGTCCACGCTGGATCGCGACCGACGGGATCACGAGCGCCTCCTTGCGGGTCTCGACGAGCATGCGCGCCTTCACGAACGCGTTCGGCCACAGCGACCGCGTGGGATTGGGCACGTGCGCCTTGAGCCGCAAGGTCGACGTGGCTTGATTGATCTGGTTGTCGAGCACCGCGACCGTTCCCGTCGCGAGCTTCGCCGAGCCATCGCGATTGAAGATCTCGACGCTGACCGGGCCTGCCTGCATCGCGGTGGCCACGGCTTGCAGCTTGTCCTGCGGGATCGTGAACAACACGGACGCGGGATCGATGGCCGTGATCACGACGAGCCCGTTCGGATCGCTCGCCTTGATCACGTTACCCGCATCGACGAGGCGCACGCCGGTGATTCCGTCGAGCGGCGCTTTGACCTGCGCGTAGTCGAGCTGGAGGAGCGCTTCCTCCACGCCCGCTTGATCGATCTTGACCGCGCCTTCGAGCGCACCGAACTGTCCGGCGATCTCGTCGACCTGCTGCTGCGCGATCAGCTGCTGCGCGTGCAGCGTCTTGTAGCGCTCGTACTGCTTCCGCAGCGACTCGAGCTGCGCCTTGTCTCGCGCGAGCGCACCTTGCGCTTGCAAGAGCTTCACGCGGAACGGGCGCGGATCGATCTGCGCGAGCACGTCGCCCTTCTTGACCGCCTGCCCTTCCGTGAACGCGATCTTGTCGAGCCGGCCGTCGACCTGCGCGCGCACCGTCACCTGCTGGAACGCTTGCACCGTTCCGAGGCCCTCGAGCCACACCGGAAGATCCGACTGCTCTGCCGCCACCACGCGCACGGGCACCACGCGATCGCCACCGCCACCGCCACCGCCACCGCCACCGCCACCGCCGCGTTTGCCCGACGCCCCGGGCGCGTCAGTCCCCGCGGAGCCGGCTTCTCCCGAGGAGCGTTGCGAGCTGACGACGGTCGGCGTGCGACGCGACGACTTGTCACCGCGTGACGTCACGAACCACACGACGCCTGCGACGACAGCGAGGCCGATCACGAGTCGAGCGAGATTGGCCCTTGCACGGGGACTCATGTCCGTCCTCCTCGGATAGCACGGCGTCCGTGCGGCCAGGTTGTCGAAACGATGAACCTCTGTGAATCGGTTATCGAAGTGCGGCGCGGCAGGCCGCTACAAGCCGTCCAGGGCGAATCGCGCCCACGTGCGAATATGCGGCAGTGGATCGCGGAGCTGCTTCTTCAGTGAGGGAAGCGCGAGCTTCTTGATCGAGCTCTTGGCGAGCGCGTCCGCAGCGAGCAACCGAAGCGCGGGCTCCTTGCTCGCGAGCCATCGCTCGCCCATCGGCTCGTCCGCGGCCGCGCGGTCGGTCGCCTCGAGCGTCACCTCGTAGCGCGCGTAGAGCTCGTCGAGCGTCCACTGCAGCGAGCGATCGACATGACACGCGTTGCACGCGTTGACACCGCCACTCGCGACGATCGCGGGGTTCGTCGGCGACGAGATGCGATGCGTACGAACCACGCGATCGATTCCCATCACGAGCTTCGGCATGTGGCAATCGAGGCAGCTGACCGTTGGCGCGCCTGTCGTCTGGCTCGCTGCATGCCCCGCATGCGCGGACTGAGCGGCCGCATCGGCGAGCTGCGCGTGACACCCGGTGCACGCGGCGATCGCGCGCTTCTCGTCGCTGCCGCCCGTATGCGGATCGTGGCAATCGGTGCACCTGGCGGTGCTGCACGACGACGCGGCGAGATCGAGCGCCTCGCTCGAGTTCCGCAGCGCGGTCCCGTCCGCGAGCCGCGGCGACGGTCCCGAGTGACACTGCGCGCACACGCGGTTGACGATCGCCGCGTCGACGCGCTCCTCGGCAAACGATCGCGGCACCGGCGCATCGACGTTCTCGCGCGCGCCTGCTCCTTGCGGCACGAACGACATCGGCGCGCCCTCCGCGTGCGCCCGCCCGCCCAAATGACAGCTCTCGCAGCTGATGCCGGTCGTCACCTGCTGCTCGACGGCGAGGCGCTCACTGCCGCTCGCGCTGGTGAAGAACTGCTCCATCCCGTGACCGATGTCGCGCACGGCCGCGCGGGCGATGCGTTGCTCGAACGGATACGTGCTGTGGCACCACGGACAGCGCTCGGCCCATGGCTCGTCGATCTTCGCGTACGCATCGAAGTCCTCTTCGCGCGCGAACCACGGATCGAAGTACGGCTGCGCGTACCAGCCCTTTGCTTTGGGCCACCACGCGAAGGGCAATCGAACTTCCATCCCAGGTGCATCGCTGTGCGCGCCGTTCGTGCCGTTCGTGATCTCGACGCCGACATACTCCTGCAGCGCCTTCACGCCGATCGTGCGCGTCACGCGATAGCGCCGCGTCACGCCGCTCTTCGCGAGCGTCATCGTGTAGATCGGCGTGCGATCGGTCGTTGTCGTCGCGAACGTCGCGCTGCCGCCCGCGTACTCGATCCGCGTCGCGAAGTTGCCGATGACCGAGTCCGGCCCGGCCAGCTGGTTCATCCGTCGATGCAGGCTCGTCTTCCATCCCGCGAGCTGCCCGGGATGACACTCGCCGCACGCATCCGGACCGATGTAGTCCTCCCTACGAATCGTGGAGATCGGTCCAGTCGGCGGCTTTCGCGCGGTTATCGCGCTCACCGCGCTCGTCGCGCTCGTCGCGCTCGTCGCGTTCGGCGATCGCCGAGTGTCATCTCCCCCACTGCTGTTGCACGCCGCGCAGGCGATCGCGACGACCACAAACATCGCGATGCGCATGGCAGGTCCATAGTTTAGCATTGGGTCATGCGTCACCTGGGGAAGGTCTCGATCGCTCTGGTTCTACTCGTGTCGGCGTGCAGCATGTACGGAGAGAAAGCTCCGAAGCTGCGTAACCCGGTTCCGGTCAAGAAGGACCTCAAGAACAACGACACCGTCGTCGTGGAGACGCCACCCGACGACGAGGACTGCGAGTACCACGAGCGCGAGATGCCCGTGTCCAAGCGCACCGCAAAGACCGACGAGCTCGAGAGCACGGGCGACGCCCGCTCGCAGGTGTTCACCAAGTCCAGCGATGCCACCGTGAAGAAGGACGCGTTGATCGACGCGATCGACGCCTACGGTCGCGCGCTCGCATCGGATCCGTTCAACCCGGATCTCACGCTCAAGCTCGCCCTCTCCTACGACAAGGCGTACCGCAAAGGCTGCGCGCTCGCGCTCCTCAAGCGACTGCAGCGTCTCTCGAACAACGAGAAGTTCGCGAAGAAAGCGAACCCGGTGATCGACGAGGTGCTCGACCGCAAGGACTATTTCCAGCGCTATCGCAAAGACGCGATCAACGCGGTCGGTCGCTGATCGCTGATCGCTGATCGCTCGCCATCGAGCCGAGCCGAGCCGAACGCCGACGGTCGGACCCGACGCGGGACCGTCAGCGAGCTGACGTGTCGGGCAGATCCAGCGATGTCGACCCAGGGCGCCCATCGGTCGTGCGGCCGGTGGCGGGGAGCAGCTGCAGGTCCGACGACATGACGTCTCGGCACCCAGGGCAGATGCCGTAGTCGATGGCCGGCACCCGGTCCTCGAGGAGCCGGAGCTCACGGACCAGGTCCTCGATCCGACGCCAGCCGGAACCGTCGTGGCCGTCACCGCACCAGCTGCAGACCGGCACGGCCGGCCGGTCCCGGTCTCGCTCGGCGTCGCCGCTCAGGAGCGCGACCGTCGCCCGGGGCTCCTCGAAGACGAGCACGGAGCGGAAGTCCACCGTCCCCTCGGGCCCGGCGGTGACCGTCATCTCGAACCACCGGCGCATGTGGGG
>JAEYYV010000395.1 GCA_023428295.1 Pseudomonadota bacterium | reverse complement strand
GGAGGAGCTCGAGGACGACGAGCGGCGCGTCCGGTGGGGCGAGGCCGGTCGTCGCCGGGCGCACGAGCGGATGCTTCATCAGCGTGTTGGCGCTCTCGATCGTCGGGCGCTCGACCGAGACGATCACGTCGCGCGGTCCACCGACCGATTGGATCGCCTCGTTGAGCAGATGCACGCACCAGTTGCAGACCTGCGCTGCCGACGGATGCACGTTGAACACGACCGCGTTTCCTGCCGCGACCATGCCGATCGCGTTGCAGAGGATCGTCTCGGTCGGATTCGTCGTCGGCGTGATCGCGAGGATGACGCCGTACGGCGCGCGCTCGGTGAGCATCAGGCCGTGATCGCCGGTGAACGCGACGGTCTGCAGGACCTCGGGGCCCGGCGTCTTCTCGGCGACGAGGCGATTCTTCGCGAGCTTGTCCTCGTAGCGACCGAGGCCGGTCTCCTCGACGGCGTACTGCGAGAGCTTCTCGTTATTGTCGAGAACGGCCTTCCGCATGGCCGCGACCATCTTCACCTTCGTCGAGACCGGCGTCTTCTCGTTCTGCTCGAACGCTTTGCGCGCTGCCTTGGCCGCGCTGTCCGCGTCGCCGTACACGCCGTTCGTTCCGCGCGGGATGTTCGCCTTGGTCTTGACCTGGTCGGGAACAGGACCGCCGCCGCGCACTGGAGCGTTCGTTGGCCCCCCGCCGAGCCGCTCCAGTACGCGTGCGACGATCTCCTCGATCTTTCGCTCGTCGATTCCGCCGCCGAACGCCACGCGTCAGTCCTTCACGTAGCGTCGCTCGTTACCGACGGTGACCTCGTCGACGATCGCCATGATGGTGGCGTCGACGGGTCGGTTCTGGGTCACCTGCGTCTGCCGCGCCGACGAGCCTGCCACGTAGAGCACGACTTCGCCGACACCTGCGCCCACGGCATCGACCGCGATCGCGATCGAGCCGCTCGGGTTCCCGTCGACATCGCAGGCGCGCACCACGAGAAGCTTGAGCCCCTCGAGCGTGGGCTCCTTGCGACTCGCGACGAGCGTGCCGATGACCTTGCCGAGAACCATTGGCTACTTGCCGTTGCCCGTGCCCGCGCGGCCGAGCGGCAACACCGCGTCGACGTTCGCGTGCGGACGCGGAATCACGTGCACCGAGACGACCTCGCCGACGCGCACGGCCGCGCGCTGGCCGGCTTCCGTCGCTGCCTTCGCGGCGGCGACATCGCCGCGCACGACAGCGGTGACGTAACCGCCACCGGTCTTCTCGTAACCGACGAGCTCGACCTTTGCCGCTTTGACCATGGCATCGGCGGCCTCGACCATGCCGACAAAGCCTTTGACTTCGATCATTCCTAGAGCGTCAGCCATCTCGATCTCCTAGGTCACGTGTCTACTTATCGACGAACTTCTCGGGCTCTTTGCCGGTGACGGCGCTGAGCGCTGCGGTCGCGGCCGCCGCTGCCGCATCGATCTCTGCTTCGGGACCCGCCATATAGAGGCGCCCGAACGCACCGTACGGCGTCACGTTCACGAGGTTCACCTGCGCGGCCTTCTCGGCCTCGTTGGCGGCGAGCACCACGTATCCCGCGGGCTCGCACTCGAAGATGAACAGCGACTGGCCCGGCAACACCATCATGCCCGCACTCGAGCGGTTGATGATCTGCGTCTGGTACGCCTCGACGCCGCGGATGACCTGGTTGGTCAACACCTTCGGCTTCAGGCGCGAGCCCTCCTCGACACCGAGGTGCTTGAGGATGGTGGTGCCCGCTTGGAGCACCTCACCCTTGTCGTGGTGATGCACTTCGAGGAGACCGTACGCACGCTCCACGACCTGCACCGCGGGCTGCACCGCCGTGGCTTTGAGCGCCGCGTCGGTGACCTGGTTGATCGCGATGCCTGGCGCGATCTCGACCCACAACGATGCTTGATACGGCACCGGCAAGAAACCGCGGGCGGTCTTGCCGATGAACGTCGCTTGCTGCGGCTGCAGCGCATCGAGGAAGCAGTAGGTACGCAGGACCGTTGCCATCGATGCAGCGCACGCTAACACACGCGGTTTGGGAGAGTGGGCCGCGAGGGCATGATTTGTACGTCGCACGCGTCGCAGTCGCGCGATCCAGAAAAGGGTGCCATGCTGCGCCCGCTTCGATGCGTCGCGCTCCGTGGATCGCGCTCTTCCTCGCCCTCGCTCTCCCGCAGGCGGCCGAGGCCGACATCCTGTCCCGGTTCCTCCAGGACGCGGACGCGGCCGGTGGTGCGCCGCCGCCGCAGTCCGACGACCTGACGGCGTGGGCGGGTCCGGCGCGGCAGACGTCGTTGCCGGCGCTGCTCCAGCACGCGGTGCAGCACTCGCCGAGTCTCCAGTCCGCGAAGATCGACATCGCGATTGCCGAAGCGCAGATCGCCCAGTCCTTCTCGCGCGACGATTGGAACATCGACGCGGTGCTCTCCGCGAACAGCTCGTCGGGCTGGTTCAGCGGCATTCGCATCGATCGCTCGACGACGATCGGCGCCACGGTCGACGTCTCTCGCGCGCTGCCCACGGGCGGCACGGTCACGCTGCACGCGGGCATGTCGTACTCGCGGACGAACAACCCGTTCGTGCCCGGCGATCGCATCAATAACTGGTCCGACGAGCTGTGGGTGACGTTCGCGCAGCCGCTGCTCCGCGGTCGCGGTCGGTGGCTCTACGAGGCCAACGAGCGCCGCGCGACGCTGTCGCGAGACGCGGCCGTGCTCGCGAACCGCCTCGCCGCGATCAACGCCGTACAGACGGTCGTGTCGGCGTACTGGGACCTCGTGCTCGCGGAGCGCCAGATCGCGATCACGCAAGCGAGCCTGGCCCTCGCGAACGAGCGCCTTCGCATCACGACGATCGGCAACCAGGGCGGCAAGATCCCGCGCAGCGAGATCCCCGCCGTGCAGCAGATCATCGCCACGCGCGAGGAGGAGATCCTCGGCGCGGAGCTCGCGATCGTGGATCGCTCGATCGCGCTGCGCCGTGCGGTCGGCCTACCGATCGGGCAAGGCGAGCTCGGCCTCCGCGTCGGGACGGATCTCGACACGAAAGACACGAACACGTCGCTCGGCGAGCTGACGGAGCGCGCGTACGGCGCGAGCCCCGAGCTCGCGCAGCTCGCGAAGCAGGACGACGTGACCAAGCTCGACATCGAGGTCACCGAGAACGGTCTCTTGCCGCAGCTCGATGCCGCGCTCACGCTCGGCCCCACCACGCAGAACGAGAGCTTCACCACGGCGCTCCGCGATCTCGCGCGAACGAGCTCGATCGCGATCGGCGGGCAGCTCCGCTACTCGCACACGATCGGCCAGGAGAACGTGAAGGGCCGCGCGCGCGAGCTCCGCGAGAACCGCAAGAAGCTCGAGGTCACCGCGTTCGACATCCGCGCGCAGATCGCGCAGGCCATGGCGCGCGCCGTGGCACAGCTCGAGCTCGCGAAGCGCCGCATCGCGCTGTCGCAACGCGCGATCGATCTCGCGAACGAGAACATCAAGATCGAGACCGACCGCTTCAACCTCGGTCGCGCGACCAACTTCGACGTGCTGAGCCGTCAGGAAGAGCTGCGGCAAGCCGAGCTGCGCAAGACGCAGGCGATGATCGATTGGCAGAAGGCGCTCGCGCTCGTCCAGGCCCTTACCGGCGACATCCTTCCGGCGTACGGCATCGCCGTCGATTAGCGATCGGAGATCTCGATATACGCCGACTGCGAGCTGACCTCGCCGCGCGGCTCGATCGTGAACGAGATGTCCTCGTACCGGCCGACCTCGGCGCCGTTGCGATACGCGACCGCGTCGCCGATGTAGCTGCCGGGTGCGAGTGCGGGCGAGTACCTGTCGCCGAGAAAGCTCGCGTCCGGATCACTCGTCACTCGGTTGGCGCACGGCCACCTCGCGTTCTTGTCGAGGACAGGTTCGCTGCTCGTGTGCTTCGCGTACTGCAGCTCGATCTCGTCGACGCCGTACTCCGCGCAGTCCACCGCCTCGTTGCCCGATGCTGCGGAGGTGAGCCTCCAATCGAGGCGAAGGAAGCCCGCCTCGGGATACAGCGTCGACTCGACGCGCTTGTCGCCGCTCGACACATCGACTCTCACCGGCATCGAGCTCGTGTGCTTTGTCTCTGTGGTCGGATCGGTGAGCGACAGGTACACCCAGTACTGCGGACCGAGCTCCCAGAACGCGCTGTCGTCGTCGGGGCGATAGCGGCCCGCCGTGTACACCTGCACGCTCTGCGCGCCCGTTGCATCGCACGCGGTGGTCGCACGAAAGCACTCGTAGAGATCTTCGTTCGTGCACGCCTCGACGAGGATCGTGTCGTAGCCCGCCGGGCAACGACCTGCATCGTCGTTCGGGCCGTTCAAGGTCCACGCGACGGTGATGCTGCGCTCGTCAGCGTAGGTGTGCTCCGGCGGAAGCGGTAGACAGGCCGCGATGGAGAGCGAGAGGACGAGAGCGATGCGCATCATGGGCCCTCCTCGGTCGGCTGCTCGGTCGGCTGATCGGTCGGCTGATCGGCTGCCTCCGCAGATGTCTCCACTCCGTGCATCCCCAGCGCCGCGGCACGATCCGCATTGAACTTGTCGGCGAGCGCTTCGTACATGCGCGCGGTCTCACCGGTCAGCTCGGTCTTGTCCGGACTTCTGTAGATGGGCTTCCACCGCTCGTAGATCGCGCGACCTTCTTTGCAGTGCTGCGCACCGAAGACCGTGTAGCCACCGACGACGCCGACGATGGCGACACCGAGCGCCGCGTACCCGCCGATGGCGAGGTTCCGGTTCGGCCTGTCCTCGTCGAAGCCCGCTTGCAACATCATCGCGCCGGCGACGGCGGCCGTGAAGCCGGCGCTCATCGCGATGCGACCGCGACGGCACGCCGACATGAGCCCCGCCACGCGATCCGTGTCCTTGACGAAGTCCGGGCTAGCCATCACCGCGAGCTCGCGAATCGAGACGGGTCGGCCGTCGATCGATCCCTGCGCGACGCGCACCGAGACCTTCTTTGTCCGGTTCTCGTAGCTCTTCGCGCAGCTGGTCCCGACGCACGTGCGGCCGGTTTCGACCTCGTAGTTCACCTTGACCCGCTCCGTTCGAGCATCGAGGTCGAGGAACTTGTCCTCGGGCAACGTCGGGCGAGTGGTCTCGGGAATGTCCGGTACGGACACACTCAGGAAGAAGCACCCGGATACCAGGGTGCACGATAGTGCGGTGAGACGAACGAATGCCATGGCTCGGCTTCTCCTCGGGCGATCCGCCCTCGGATGGCCAAGACGGCGCCGCGAACGGCGCACCACAATTTTTCTCTACGTCACCGCAAACCGTCGCGCAGCCAGCAGCTCCTCGACGTACTGCACCGTCAGCTCGACTTCGCGACGCGTGCTCCCCAGCTTCTCCGCTACCTCGGGATAGGAATGGCCTGCGAGCACCGCCTCGATGACCGCGAGGTAGCGCGCGCCGCGTTGGAGCAAGCGGCGGATGTGAATGCGCGCGACGCCCCACTCCGCTGCCAGCAACGCATGCACGTCGTCGGGCTCCTTGTCCTTCGCGACCGCATTGGCGCGGTCGACCGCGGCGGTGATGAACGCGATGTCCGCCGTGCGCTTCTCGACGAGCGAATCGGGCGGTGCGCCGGGCGTCGAGACGAGCGTGTCGAGCGAGATCCATCGCGCCTCGCGTGCGTCCGTCTTGCGCTCGAACTCCGGCGACTCGCGCACGACATCGATCGCTGCATTCTTCACGAGCACGCGCAACCACGCCTCGAGCGGCGGCGCCGGATCCGCCGCGCATAGCTTCTTGATCGCGGCGAACTCGCGCGCGTGAAGTCGCTCGAGCACGCGCGTCGCGATCTCGTGTGGCGCGTCCTTGTCGTTGCGCAGGCGCCCGATCGGCTGGTGCGCCGCGAACCGCAACACCACGGGGTGCAGCGCCGTCACGAGCGCTTGCCACTCCGCTTCTCCGTCGGAGGCGACCGCGCGAAACGTCGGCCACAGCTCGTCGAGCCTGTGCGCCGAGCTCATGGTCCCCCGCGCTTCGCGAGCCATGCCTTGGCCACGGCGAGCTCGCGTTGAACGAGCGGCAGCGTTGTCGTCGACAGCCCGACGACGCTCGCCGAGACGAGCTCCTTCGCGCGCGGTCCCGTGACTGCCATGCCGAGGGTCAACTCCATGCGCGCGCGGATGAATGGCGGCAAGCCCTTCGCGAGTGGAAGCGCAGCCTCGAGATCCGCGACGCTCGCGGCCTCGTTCTTCGCGCGATGCGCGACATAGCGGCCGAGCAGCACCTCGGCCATCGAGGGATGCTGCGGGTTGATCGCCGTCCACGCGGCCTCGGCGCGTGCGTATGCGGCGAGGGCCTTGTCGGGGTCGCCCGCCTCGAGCTGCGCGGTGCCGAGGTTCGTGAGCGCGATCGCGATGTCGCGATGGTTCGAGCCGTACGCCGCCTCGGCGATCGCGAGAGAGCGCTCGAACTGCGCGACCGCTTCGGGTGCACGCAGCGCGTAGAGATAGTCGCTGCCGAGGTTGCCGAGCATCGTGCCTACCGTCGGATGACCGCCGCCGAGCGCGGCCTCCGCGACAACCGCTGCATCCTCGTGCGCCGCGATCCCGCGATCGAGGTCGCCGCGCATCGCGTATGCGTTCCCGAGCGCAGACATCGCGGCGGCGACGCGCGCGTCGTTGTCGCCCCACGCCTCGCGCCGCAGCTTCACGGCTTCGCCGAACAGCGCTTCGGCCTCGCTCGTCTTGCCGAGCTGCGTGTACGCGCCGCCTGCGCTCATCATGACCTCGGTCTGGAGCGCCACGTCGGAGATTCGCGCGGTCGCTCCGAGCGCGGCGTCGAGGATCGCGATGGCGTTCTCCGGCTTGCCGCGCCGGTACTCGATCTGCACGAGGTTGACCCACGCTTGCGCGCGTACTCGATCGTCGTGCGCCACTTCCGCGAGGCGCAGTGCGGTGCGCATGGTCGCGAGCGCGTCCTCGTACTTCGACACGCTCGACTGCGCTGCACCGAGCGAGACGCGCGCGGAGGCTTGGAGCCCGACATCGCCGATCGCATCCGCGGCGGTCACGGACTCCTCCGCGATCGGCAGCGCTTCCTTCGCGCGGCCGAGCTTGAGCAGCGCGCGCGTCTTCGAGAAGGCCTCGCGGACGGCGAGCGCCGCGGGCGTGCTGGGCGGGAGACCGCGCTGCGGTGGCACCGTCGTACACCGAGCGATCGGCGCGAGCGTGTCGACGGCCGTCGCGCCCGCGAGCAACGTCGCGGCCTCGATGTCGCGCAGCTGCGCGATCAGAGCGCGCGCTTCCCGGGTGCGCTCGCCCAAGCAATCGAGCTCGGCCGCGAGCTGCGGCCGCGGCGCCGTCGCCGATGTATCGCAGATGGCCTCGCGCGCAGCATCGAGCTCCGCGCTCCACGCGGTGAACGCTCGGTCCATGCGTGTTCCCAGCGCGGCTGCGTACGGCAGCTTGGTCATCGCGAGCCGTTGCGTGATGTGATCGCGCGCGTCCGGGGTCCACGGGCTGGCCAGCGAAGGAGCCGAGCTCTCGCACAGCGCGCGTTGCCCGCGCTTTTGCCCCGTCTCGAACGCCGCTTTCGCCTCCGCTTCGGCCTCACGCGCGCGCACCTGGTTGCGAACTGCGATGACCGACGCCATCGCGAGCCCGGCGATCGCGATCGATCCGATCGCGACGAGCGCTCGATGCCTGCGCACCCACCGCAGCGCGAGGTCGCGAATCCGATAGTCGCGCGACACGAGCAGCTGCCCCGCCGCGAACCGGCGGAGCTCCGCCGCGACCTCGCCGGCATCGCGAAACCGCGCGCCGACCTCGCGAGCCATCGCGCGCTCGATGATCGCTCGCAGATCGACGGGCGTTGTTGGAGCGCGCTCGGCGATCGGTGTCGGCGCACGCTCGAGCGCTTCGGCGACCAGCTCCGCGCTGTCGTGCGTGCGGTCCCAGTACGGCGGCTCTCCGACGACGAGGTTGTAAAGGATCGCCCCGATCGCGAACACGTCGGTTCGCTCGTCGAGCACCTCACCCCGCGCTTGTTCGGGCGACAGAAAGCACGGCGTGCCGACGACCGATCCTGCGAGCGTGAGCGCCGGTAGGGTGAGCTTCTCGTCCGTGCCCGCAAGCTCGTTCTCTCCCCGCTGCTTCGCGAGTCCCCAATCGATGACAACCGTCTCGCCGAACTCGCCGATCAGGACGTTGTGCGGCTTCAGGTCGCGATGGATCACGCCGCGCGCGTGCGCATACGCGAGCGCGTCCGCGACCGCGATGACATGCGGTAAGAGCGCCAGCCGGTCGGCGAGCGTCGTCCGCCCGGCGATCGCCTCGTACAGCGTCTCGCCGGGCACGAGGCGCATCGCGTAGAACGCCGTGCCGTCGGGGCGAGCTCCTGCTTCGTAGATCGGAACGATCGCCGGGTGTTGTAGTCGCGCGGTGATCAACGCCTCGCGCTCGAATCGCTCGCGATGCTGCGGCCCGAGCACCTCTTTGATGGCGACCTCGCGCCCGAGGTGCCGGTCGAACGCCCGCACGATGCGCCCCATGCCGCCGCTCGCGATCAGCTCACCGATCTCGAACCTCGTGGGATCGAGCGCGGGCAATGTCGAGCCGAGCGGCGTGGCGCGGATCAACGCGACACACGCGTCGCAGCCGGCGACGTGGTCATCGAGTGCGACGCGTTCGTCATCGCTCAGCTCGGCAAGACGTGCGAGCAACAGGCTCGCGTCATCGCAGTCCAACACTCGCGCGCGATGGTAGCTGAGTTACCATCACCAGATGCGGGTGGTCATCGCCATGTTGATGGTCGTGGGCTCGGTGCGTCTCGTATCCGCAGAGCCGTACCCCGAGCGGTTCATCGATCGACCGCTCGTGTTGCCGACGAAGATGCTCGCGCTCCACGGCGTCCTGCGCATCAACCTCAGCGCCGACAGCGTCGCGAACCCGATCTGGATCGCGCCCAGCGCATTCTACGGCGTGATGCCAACGCTCCAGGTCGGCATCGTTCACGATCCGGGGCTCTGCCTCCTCGGCAAGCGCGACTTCCTCGGCACCGAGATCGACGAGTGCCGCGGTGGCGTCTATGACGACTTCGCCGTCGATGGCCTCTACCTGCTCGTCGACAAGCCCGAGAACAACGTCGCGCTCGCGGGCCACGCGACGCTCGGCGCGTCGTCGTTCGATCCGATGTCGATGTACCTGCGCGCGGGCGCACTCGCGCGCTACACGTTCGGCTCGCGGTTCGCGCTGATCGCGGACTGGGCGCTGCGCGTTGGCCTCTCGAGCCGCGACGAGGGCGCCGGCAACAAGGAAGCGTTCGATCTGCCGCTGCAGCTCGCGGTGCAAGCGACCGACAAGCTCGTGCTGTTCGCGGAGGCGGGCCTGCTCGCCCCGCTCTCGGAGCTCACGGACACCTACTACGCGTCGATCGGTCTCGCGGGGCTGTATGCGGTGAGCGCCACGCTCGACCTGGGCGCGCGCTTCGAGTTTCCACGGATCACGGGCGGCAGGGCGACGGGCTCGAACGCCAGCGCGGACACACGGCAGCTCGATCTGTTCGTCACGTACCGGCTGTGACCGCGACATCACATGCGCGAAATCCGACGTAGATCGACGTGAGGTGACGGTCGTCCGTGTCCGTCTCTTCACACCGGCGTCGATGTCGCGCCCGCTGCCATTCGTGGCACGGCGCGGACTTACGCGGCGGTCGGATCCGAATGTCTCGGCAACTGCCGGCAATCAGCGGCCCCGGGTTGCACGCACGTGACTGGCATGCCGGTTGGAGGTCAACGCCGCACCAATGCGAACGCCATCTCCTCTCCTTACCCTTTCCCTCCTGTCGGTAGGTCTCATCGCGTGTAGTGATGATCCACCGGCTCCCTCGGAGGTTCGCTCGCGCATCGCGACGGATCTGAAGAACGTCATCGATCAAACCGTCGCCGCAGCCGACGGCACCACCGCCGACATGCCCGGCATGGCCTCGTTCGACTTCCTGTCGAGGGCGCTCGGAGGCTTCGGGTCGTCGAGCGAGGATCCGCCGCCCACCCCGGACTTCTTCGCGCCCATGCGCAAGAGCCTCCACGAGGGCGACGACTTCGACTCGCAAGAGATCATCGATCAGCTGAACACCACGATCTTCACCGATGCGAACCACGTCGGCGGCGGCATCTACGATGTCCCGTCGGACCTCGCGTGCAAGACGATCGTCTTCGATGACCAGGGCAACGAGACCGAAGAGGTCGACGCCGAGTGCGTGCAGAAGTGGGACGAGGTGGATCTGCGCATTCGCGTCGCGGATGACGACGATCACGACGCGCTCGTGTTCGCCGTGCAGGTCGGCTCGGCTCACGACGAGCCGCTGACCGTCTCGCTCACGCATGGCTCGCTCGCCATCAGCTTGGACCTCGACGCCGCGGAGGCAGCGGCCGAGACTATCGCGAGCGTCTTCGGCGAGAACGCACCGAACGCGCGTCTCTCGGGTCGCGTCACCGGCAAGCTCACGGTGCTCGGCCCCGCGCACATCGACGTGGATCTCGTGATCGATCGCAAGCTCGACATCGCGTTCGCCGAGGACGGCGTCGACCTCGCCAGCGCGGATGCGTTCCGCTTCACGTCGGCAGCGTCGCACGTCGCGTCCGTGGAGCTCGACGGCACCACGGGCATCGGCGACTTCGCGCTCGATGTCGGCGCGACCACCGCGCACATCCCCGACGAGACGGACGCGATGGACCTCGACCTGGGTGGACTCTCCGCATCGATGAACCTGATGGCGGGCCAGCCGCTGCAAGTCACGAACGTCTCGCTCGGCGATCACACGACGCGGATCAAGCGCAACGGCGTGCAAGCGATCGCGATCGATCTGAACCCCGACGATGGCCGCTCGTTCAGCGCGTCGATCGACGGTGACGGCCTTGGCAACGAGACCCTCTCGGTCTCGCCCAAGCTCGACCTGCGCTTCGACGTGAACCACGCCGCGCTCGGCTCGTCGGCGCCGCTCTACGACGTGACGCGCGTGCTGCTCGACGGCGAGCTGACCTCGCGCGAGACGTCGGATCAGGTGCAGGTCACGAGCGGTACGTTCTCGATCACCACGAACCCGGCGCAGTACGGCTTCTCGGCGAGCGCGGGTCAGTGCGTGTCGGCCGACGAGGAGTACGACTCGAGCAGCGGCGAGCTCTACACCGCGTGGACCGTGGGCACCTGCTCGTTCTGAGTCTGGGGCTACGGCGATAGGCCGATGAAGCCCATGTGAACGCCACCCTCGCGACCATCGCGGCGGTAGCTGAAGAACCGGTCACTCTCGCACTTCGTGCAGGGCGGCCGGTCGTCGATGGTGTCGGGCGCGAGGCCCGCGCGCTGGGCGACCGTGCGGTTCGCGATGCGCAGATCGATGTGCTTCTTGCGCGGCCCGTCGACGACGAGGCCCGCGGGCTCACCACCATCTCGAGCGAACGCCGCGCGAAACTCGGCGACGACGTCATCGCCGACCTCGAAGCAGCACGGACCGATCGAAGGGCCGAGCGCCATGCGAATGCGATCCGCGCGCGCGCCGATCGCCACCATCTTCGCGATCACGTTGGTGACCACGCCCGTCGCGCTCGCGGGGACGGTCGGCCCCGGCGAGCTGCCGATCGTTCCACGCCAACCCGCGTGACACGCGCCGACGATGCGCGCCTCGGGATCCGCGAACACGATCGGCACGCAGTCCGCCGCGAACGCACCGAGTATTGCGCCGGGTACATCGCTCACGATGCCGTCGTACTCGTCGGACTCACCGCGCGGCTCGCGAATGTTCCACACGTTCGTCCCGTGGACGTGGCGCGTCGCGTGGAGCTGCGCGGGGTCATACCCGACGTGCGCGGCGAGGAGGCGGCGGTTCTCGTCCACGTTGGCTTCGTCGTCACCCCAGCGCTTGCCGAGGTTCAGCGAGCGGCGCAGCCCGACGGAGACGCCGCCGGTGCGCTCGGGGAAGCCATGGACGAACCCGTCGCTGGGAATCACCCGCGAGCGGAGGATGCGAATCGTCTCGGACGCCTCGGCCATCGCGTGGGGCTTACCATGGTAACGTCGAGCCATGATTCCGTACGACGATCTGGTGATCGCGTTGCAGACGTGGCGCGCCAAGCAGGGCCTTCCCGTCGCGCAGATGTCGGGACAGCTCACGCCGCCGCCGATCGCGCACACCGCGCCGCTCACGGCTCCGCCCTCGCCGCCTCCGCGCGCCCAGTACAGCGCGCCGCTCGACGCGGAGACGCTCGACGCGCCGCCGGCGGAGCCCCACGAGGAATCGCTCGATGTCGACGGCGCGCTGATCGAAGAAGCGCAGTACGAGAACGAGGGCGATGACTACGCGATGGGGTTTGCCCACGCGGGCGCGAGCGAAGAACCGCCCGAGCGTCCGACGGAGGCGAACCTCGAAGAGGGGACCGAGGTCGCCTCGCCGGGTGCGCGTCGCGGTGGCAATCCTCGCGAAGAGTGGTGAGTCGTGATCGGCGACGATGACGTCGCGATCGAGCCCAGCGGGACCAACGGCGGCGCCGCGATCGGCCTCGTGATCGACGCGGGATCGCGTACGAAGCACCTCGTCGGCAAGCGCGTGCTCGCGGGTCCGATCGATCCGTGCGGCGAGTGCGAGGTCTGCCGCCGGGGAGGCGCCGCGGTCTGCCCGACTGCGCGCCGTCGGACCGCACCGCTACAGAGCCCGGTCGTCGCCGCCGCGCGCTGGCTCGTGACGCTCGGCGAGCCAGACGGCGTGGACCTCCCGTCGCCCGAAGGCGCGGTGGTCGCGGGGGACCTCGCGATCGCCTACACGCTGTACGCTCGCACCGGCATCGGACCACGCGACCCGGTGGTCGTGGTCGGTGATTCACCGATCGCCCGCCACCTCGTGGCGGTGCTTCGCGCCAAAGGCATCGCGCCCCAGGTCGCTGCCCCGCGCGAGGAGCTGCGTGCGACGTTTGCCGAGCAGGGCTTTGGTCAGAAGCCGTGGCGAGTCATCGCGACCGGCCCCGATGCCGTCGCTCCGGCCGCCGCGCTCTGCGGTCCGCGCTCCACGCTGACCGTGCTCGCCCCTGTTCCCTCCCTGCCCGGCGAGCTCGCGGAGCGGGAGGTCACGGTCATCCCCGTCGCGGGGGCCCATCCGGACCTGGTCACGGAGATCGCCGCTCTCGTGGTGAAGGGCGATCTCCAACTTTCGCTACCCGACCCATAACACCTACATCGACGAGCTCGTGGTTTGGCCGATGCGGTAGGTCATGGATAGCGGCGGCGGAAACCATCACCCGAACACGCTCGCGCGAGGTACGCGCAGCACGACGCAACGGAAGGATCCCGCGCTTCGCGTGATCGTCTACGCACCGTCCGAACAGCGGGCGGCGTGGATCGACAGCGAGCTCACCCGGGTCGAGGCGCTCGTCCAGATCGCTCGGTCGGTCGCGCAGATCATCGACGCACTCGTCGAGGATCCGCCGCCCCGCCCGCAGGTGCTCGTGGTCGACCTCGACTCCATCGCGCCCGGCGACCTTCTCTATCTTCATCTGATCCGCGAGCGCGGCTGGTGTGGTCGCATCATCGGCCTCGGTACGGCACCCCAGGCGCTTCGCGCGTCGCTTGGCATCGAGCGCATGCTCAACACGCCGTTCGTGCGCGACTCGCTCTCCGATGCGATCAACGAGATCGGCTTTCACGCGGCGACCAAAAAGATCCCTTTGTTCGATGACGCTGCGATCACCGCAGCGTCCCTCCCACTGACCATCCAGCCGGCGCGTCCGCGCATCACGATGACTCGCCTGCGCGGTACGCCCGCATTCACGACTCGCCGGCCCGCGCGCGTACTCCAGCCGAAGTAATTCGTACCGAGCGGCGCGGCACGACGACTGCATCGTCGAGTTGTCATGCAAGCGACGACGACGACGAAGGACGGTGGTGGTGCCGACGGCCTCGGCGGCTTCGTGCAGCGCATCGGCGACGATCTGAGGATTCTCGCGCATGACGAGGTCGAGCTCGCGCGAGAAGAGATCCAACGAGTCGCCCGCGGTGCAGCCGCCGAGGCCGCGATGCTCGTGATCGCGAGTCTCGTCGCGGTGATCGGCCTTGGCATGCTGTGCGTCAGCGCCGTGGTCGCAGCCGATGTTCTCGTCGAGAGCCTGGCGATCCGCTTGCTCGTGATGACCGCGATCTACCTCGCGCTCGGTGGGCTCGTCGCGCGCTACGCATTTTCTCGAATCACCGAGACGATCCGCAATCCGCTGACGCAGCCCGTGGACCAGGCGAAGCGCACGGTGCGAGCCGTGAAGAACGCCGTGCGCCACGCCGAGGAGCCCCACCATGCGTGACCGAGAAGAGATCCTCCAAGAGATGAGCGAGGCGCGCGTCGATCTCGCACACAACGTCAGCCAGCTTCGCGACGCGATCGCGGCCAAGGTCGACGTCCGCGCACGCGCCGACCGCTGGCTCGACAACGCGCGCGTTCACGTGCGCGCGAGGCCACGGTTGTCCATCGCCGTCGCTCTCGGCCTCGGCGTCCTCGTCGCGCGCTAGCGGCGGAACAGCGACAACAGGCTCGGTCGGCGCGTTCGTCCGAGCATCGCGCGCGCGCCCGCGTGATCCGGCGCGAGCCGCAACGCTCGCTCGAGCTCGTCGCGCGCACGTACGCCGTCTCCTGCCGCGAGTAGCTCGCCCGCGCGCGCGTAGGACAGCTGCGCGCGGTAGTGCTTGTTCTGCGGCACCGTGCACGCCAATTGATGCATGAGCTCGCGCGCCAACGCCCATTGTTGCTGCTCGATCGCCTGCTCGGCGAGCGCGAGCTGCGCCGCCTCCGTGTCCTCCCGATCGCCCATCCCACTGACAGTGGGCCACGAAGGCTACGCGGTCACAACAAGTTTTGGGGTCAGCGCAGAAACAGGATGACGATCACCACCACGAGGATCACGCCGATGGCGATGGCGCCGAACACCTTCCCTCGCCCCTGCTTCATCTCGCCGATCAGCGCATCCTCGGAGACCTTGGCCTGCGATCCGCTCGCTCCCGCCGACGGGTCTTTCACCGCCGACATCATCTGGGTCGCGCCGGTGCGCAGGCTGTACTTCTCTTTGTCACCGCGCGAGATCGAGCCATCGTCTTGATAGCGCTCGTCGATCGGGAGCGTGTCGGCCTTGTCCGCCGATGCATCCTTGCCGGTTCGCGCGCGCTCCTCCGCAGCAGCCACCGCTGCCTGCGCGTCGAGGTCGCCTTTCTTGAACCACATGGTCT